>JAUNHN010000024.1 GCA_030523915.1 Capnocytophaga sp.
CTTATTGAAATTACATACTTTACATAAGCATATAAAAAAAGAATGTACAGGTAGCCCTTATGAATTAGCAAAACGATTAGGGGTAAAGGAACGCACCCTTTTTTATATGATAGATAAAATGAGAGATATAGGAGCTTTTATTTCTTATTGTAGAAAGCGACAGACATATTAAATTTGAATTAAAAGTAGAATACAAAATAACATTATTAGTGAGGAGGAAATACGGATTATTGAAGGAGGATTTAATTTTAATAATTGTCTTTATAATTTTCTCCCTATTTAAATATTTTTCAAAAAAACTTTATACTGCAATGATATTGCAGTGAGGCGAAATATATTTGCACTATCAAATCATTAAGAGTTTAAAATATGAATAAAGAAACAATATTAAAACTATGTTTTTACGCTTTTTTAATAGGAACTATTTTAGGAGCATTTATTTTTTTGTATAATAAATATTAGGAATGGAATATAGTGTAGACGAATTAAAAACTATTTTTAAAAATAAAAAAGAAGAAATAGAAAAAGAGATTTTAGTTTTTAAGGAAAAAGAAAATATAGTACAAATTAACTTAGGACTTAATATTAATCAAGTAATTTTTGAAGGAAAAGAACAAAAAGAATGTATCTTATTTTTGCGGTTTCTTCGTTACTTTTTGGATTATCACATCCTTACTCTATTGTTTACGTTATATATGCTTTTTTATTAATTTGGGTTATTCACACGATAACAAACTTATTGGCTACTATCGGGGTATAATCATTCTATTATAAAAAAGTAAAATTGATAAATAACAAATGAAGCTACTTTTCGGTAGCCTCATTGTGTTTTTTGTACTTGTCAATAGTGTAATATTTATACCTTCTTTACATATTGTGTTACAATTACTATCTGTTGCCCATCTACTTTTCCTTCGATGTATTGAGCGTTCTCTCTGTCTAAGGTAATTTTTCGGACAATAGTACCTTGTTTGGCTACCATACTAGAGCCTTTTACTTTTAAGTCTTTAATCAGTACTACATTATCACCCGCTTCCAGAATCACTCCGTTACTATCGCGATGGATAATTTTTTCACTTTCGTCCAAATGGTCATTTGAGGCTTTTGCGAAAGCTAATTCTTCATCATCTAAGTACATCATATTAAGTAAATCTAATGACCAACCTTCATTTTTAAGTCGGTTTAGCATTCGCCAAGCTACTACTTTTACAGCACGGTGTTCACTCCACATACTATCGTTTAAACAACGCCAGTGATTGCTATCCATTGCCGTAGGATTTTCAATTTGTGTAATGCAAGTGCTACAAGCCAACAAGCTCCCATCTACCCCACCTGCCCCAATAGGAGGCACTTCATAGATAGCCAAACTTTCTGTCGCACCGCAAAGTTCACAACAATTTCCGCTTCTTTTTTTTAGTTCTTGAAGTAAATTCATTTGAAATATTTATTAACTTTGCAAAGATAATTCTTTTTAAGAAAATAGCTTTGTATAATTTTGAATTTTATGACCTCAGCAAGTCTTTTTTATAAATACGTATGAAAAACAATTTTATTATCAGGAGAATACCTCTAATTATTTGTGGGTTAGCATTATTTTCATTTTTGAGTTGTTCCGATTCCAAAATGATAAAAATAGGTAAAGCCCCTCAATTTTCGTTTACAAACCAAAATAACCAAACCATCAATAACGATTCCTATAAAGGAAAAGTATATGTGGTAGAGTTTTTTTTCACTACTTGCCCTACGATTTGCCCTATAATGACATCAAATTTGGTAAAAGTTCAGGACGCTTTTGAGGGGAAAAATGTAGGTTTTGCTTCATTTTCTATTAATCCTGCAAATGACACACCCGAAGTGCTAAAAAAATATGCCAAAGACAAAGGAATTACCAGCCCTCATTGGCATTTACTCACGGGCAACGAAGATGCAATTTACGATTTGGCAAATAATGGATTTAATTTACACGCACAAAATACAGCTTTGGGTGAGGAAGGTTTCGAACATTCAGGGTATTTTGCACTTATCGACCAAAAAGGAAATATTGTTTCTCGCCAAGACACCCACGGAAGCCCTTTAATTTACTACAACGGATTGGATAACGAACAAATTCAAATGCTTATCGAAGATATAAAATATCTATTAGACAACTAATTAGAATGGAAAGTATTAACTCTCCATCGTTTTACTTAAATATTTGCCTGTGTAGCTTTTTTTATTTTTGATGATTTCTTCTGGAGTTCCTTGAGCTACGATGGTTCCGCCTTTGTCGCCTCCGTCCAACCCTAAATCTAACACATAATCAGCTGATTTTATCATTTCCAAATTGTGTTCAATAACGATAACCGAATGTCCTTTTTCGATGAGAGCTTGTAGCGAGGTTAGTAATTTGCGAATATCGTGAAAATGCAACCCCGTAGTAGGCTCATCAAAGATGAATAAAACTTTTTCTTTGCTTTCCGATTTCGATAAAAACGATGCCAATTTGATACGCTGAGCCTCTCCTCCCGAAAGAGTCGATGAGGATTGTCCAAGGGTAACGTAACCCAGACCTACATCTTGCAAAGGTTTTAGTTTTGCACTGATTTTGTGCTGTTTATGTTCTTCAAAAAAGGCTATTGCATCATCTATTGTGGTGTTTAGAAGGTCGTCAATAGACTTACCTTCATAAGTTACCTCTAATACTTCTTTCTTGAATCGCTTCCCTCCACACGCCTCACAAGGAAGGTGTACATCAGCCATAAATTGCATTTCGATAGTTACTTCACCTTCACCTTTACAAATTTCGCACCGACCTCCATCTACATTGAATGAAAAATGCTTAGCTTGAAAATTACGAAGTTTCGATAATTTTTGTAAGGCGTATAAATTTCGGATATCATCATAGGCTTTGATGTAAGTAATTGGGTTAGAGCGTGATGATTTCCCGATAGGATTTTGGTCTACAAACTCTACTAATTGGATATGTTTGTATTTGCCTTCCATTTGGGTGAACTGCCCGACTTTGTCGCCTCCCAAATTCAGCTCTTTAAGCATCGCAGGATATAGGATTTTCCTTATCAAAGTAGATTTTCCGCTACCTGACACGCCCGTAACCACCGTCAGCATATCCAACGGAAGGGTTACATCGATATTTTTAAGATTGTTCTCACGGCAACCTATAAGCGAAATATAATGTGGTGAGGAACGTCTTTGGGTAGGTAATTCTATTTTGAGCCTTCCACTGAGATATTTTCCTGTAAGCGAATCAGATTTAACAATCTCACTATAAGTACCTTGAGCCACCACTTCACCTCCGTAAGTTCCTGCCTCTGGACCGATGTCAATAATATAATCAGCAGCTTTCATTATATCCTCATCGTGTTCTACTACGATTACGGTATTCCCCAAATCACGTAATGATTTCAAAACTCCGATGAGCTTTTCGGTGTCTTTTGGGTGTAAACCAATGCTGGGTTCATCAAGAATATACATAGAACCTACTAAGCTGCTACCCAATGAAGTAGCCAAGTTTATCCGCTGACTTTCTCCCCCCGAAAGCGTATTCGATTTTCGATTAAGGGTAAGATAATTCAACCCTACTTCGGAAAGAAATTGTAACCGATTATTGATTTCTATCAGAAGTCGTTTTGCTACATTCTGTTCATAATCAGACAATTGTAAATTATTGAAAAATAATTGCAACTCTTCAATAGAAATTTCAACCAAATCCGAAATACTTTTACCTTGTATTTTCACATAATTAGCCTCTTTACGTAAGCGTTTGCCTTCGCATTCGGCACATCGAGTTTTACCTCGATAACGAGCTAATAGCACACGATTTTGGATTTTGTAATTTTTTTCTTCCAATTCTTTGAAAAAATCATCTAATCCAGTAAAATACTTATTGCCTTTCCAGACCAATTGCTTTTGTTCTTTGGTAAGTTCAAACCAAGGTTTGTGGATAGGAAAATCAAATTTATACGCATTATTTATAAGTTGGTCTCGATACCAGCTCATCGTTTCGCCTCGCCACGGATAGATACAATTATCGTATATTGACAGCCCCGTATTCGGAATTATTAAATCTTCATCTAAACCAATCGTATCGCCGTATCCATCACATTTAGGACAAGCTCCATACGGATTATTAAAGCTAAATAGATGTACGTTAGGTTCTAAAAACTCAATGCCATCGGCTTCAAATTTGTTACTGAAATGAAGTTGTTTTTGGGTATCTACCTCTTGCACAAGGCATTCTCCTTTTCCTTCAAAAAAGGCCGTATCAATAGCATCTGCCAAACGGTGCTGAAAATCCTCATCGTGATGTACTACCACACGGTCAATAACTAACAGAAAATCAGATGTATCCGAAGGGAGTTCTTGTTCGTCAATTCTGAATATAGTACCATTATGTAAAGCACGAAGGAATCCCTGTTGTAACAATATTTGCAACACTTGCTGTGGGGTACGCCCTTGCGGAATATGAATCGGGGCGAGCAGTAACAATTTTGTTCCTTCAGAATATGTCAAAACAGAATTTACCACATCGGTAGTGGTGTGCTTTCTTACTTCGCTTCCAGAAATGGGCGAAAAAGTTTTACCGATACGAGCAAAAAGCAGTTTTAAATAATCGTATATTTCAGTAGATGTACCTACGGTAGAACGAGGATTGGAAGTGTTTACTTTCTGTTCAATAGCGATAGCAGGAGCTATGCCTATGATATTATCCACCTTGGGCTTGTCCAACCTACCAAGAAATTGCCGAGCATACGAAGAAAGGCTTTCTACATAACGGCGTTGCCCTTCGGCATAAAGCGTATCGAAAGCCAAACTGGACTTCCCCGAACCCGATAAACCTATAATGACAACTAACTGATTACGAGGAATCCCTACCGTAATATCTTTCAGATTGTGTAGTTTAGCACCTTTAATAAGTATCTCTTTGGTTTTCATTATTTTATACGGAATTATTTTAATTAAATCTGTCGTAATAAGGTGCAAAGATACGCAAATTTTATGGATTAATATACAGCAAAGTAAATTTTGAAACAAGGGAAAAATTTTAATTTTTACATACAGAAATTTACAAAATTTTGGTTTTTAAAAATAAAATATTATTTTTGAACACTTTATAACAAATTCGTATGAAACTAATTACTTCTTTCTTATTAAGTTTTTCGGCTTTATTTTTTGCACAAGCCCAAGTTACTCCTACGGTAAAAATTTCTGACCATAACGGAAATACTACCAATATTAACATTGATTGTGATTACAGTTTTCAGCCCAACAGAAGCATCACATTAACAGCTAATTACCCTACTATTCAGCAAACACAAAATTACACTGTGGAGTCAATAACGTATGCTCCTGTAGCCTCATTCAGTGCTGGAACAATTGTAAATGTTGAAGGAAATGCAGGGAAACGAGATGATGTTTTCAGCGGAACATTACCTCTCCCTTTCGAGTTTTGTTTTTATGGAACTCCATTCAATGAAATCACAGTAAGTGATAATGGTATCGTTAGCTTTGGAGATGGTAATAGCAACGGAAATGCACCACATACCATAGCTGGGACGAATCCAAATACAGGACTACCTAAGAACGCCATCTTTGGGGTATACCACGATTTGCAAAATCCAAATCCGAGTAAAGTACGTACCTTAGTACAAGGCACGGCTCCTTTCCGTCAATTTATTATCAATTACGACACTGTTGCACAATTTGGGAGCTTACTGACAAGTACCACACAAATAGTGCTATATGAAACCACAGGTATTATCGAAGTGTATGTAAAAGACAAACCTGAAAATGATGCAGGAAACCTTTCAGACCTGCAAAAACGAGCACTTATCGGGGTTATTAATGCTACGGGTACACAAGGAGTATCACCTCCTACTCGCAATACAGATATTTGGTCAGCAACAAATGAGGCTTGGCGTTTTGTCCCTTCAGGAACTACTACCATCAATGTACAATGGTATAATGCTGATACTGGGACTCTTTTAGGTACAGGCGATTCTATTACACAAGCCCCAACTATTAATACACGTTATGAAGTACGAGTAACGTATGATTTGTGTTCTCCTGTTACGGTTAGCAATACCGTACAAGTTTCATTTTCAACAGATTTCCCAACAGCAAATAACATTAACCAAGTTTATTGTATAGATTCGGGTGCTACTCAATCAGTTGATTTGACAGCCTTCCAAACGGCTATCAATAGTGATACTACACTTACCTTTTCATACCATAATTCAGAAACAGATGCACATAACAATCAATCTCCTATCGCCAATCCAAATAATTATGCACTAACGAATGATACTGTTATTTATGTTCGCACATTGCGAAGTGGCATTTGCTACACCGTATCAAGAATAAACTTACAGAGAAATATACGCCCAAACATAGCTACTCCTACAACAACTTATGATTTTTGTGATAACGGAAATAACCTGCAAGAAATAATTAATTTAAATGGAATTAATATTCCTGGGGTTAACTCATCACATAGTATGGCTTTCTTTGAAAGTATGGCAAATGCTAATGCAAATACGAACGCTATTATAGCAACAAGTAATTATCTACTAAAGGTTACAGCACCTAATACGGAACGTATACTATATGTACGGTTATGGAATCGTAGTTTCAATGATGATTCTTGTGCTACTATTATCCCTATACGATTACGCCTTCAACCTTTTGTAGAAGTAGTGGAACACGAAGCTCTGATATGCTATGTAGTGGAAGGTCAGTCCATTACGCACGATTTAACACAATATGTTACTAATTTAGTTTCAGGCACTTTGACATATAACCCAAGTGATATTACGGCTACTTTTTATAGAAATTCTATCTACACAAATCAAATAGCTAACCCTACCTCAGCTACAATAACAATGAATGCTACCATATATGTAAAAATTGAATATCCTAATTTCTGTGAATCACGTACTATATTGAAACTTACTCCTGATACTGATTGTGATGGTGCTGGCGACGATACTGGTGGCGGCGGTGGCGGTAGCGGTGGAGCTGGTGGAGCCCCTGGTCTGTGTGATGTAACTTTTCCGCTAAATGTAAATTTAGTAAATGATTATCTCCCATATTATCTACCTACGGGACTTACTGTTGCCTCTATTACGATTATAGGCTTTTATGACGATGCTGGCATGACATCAACTATAACCACGCCTACAAGCTATGAACTAAGAGAAGATAACACCCCAAAAGAGGTTTATGTAGCTTATCGTGTTAATGCGAATGGTCTTGAAACTTCGTTGAATTTTAAAGTAAATGCTTCAGAGCGAAAAACTTTAAACCCTGATACTTTCGTAATTTGTGATATACTGAATGATGGTACTGAAGAAGTGGAATTAGTTCCCGAATATAAAACAATGTTAGAAGATTTGTATCAATTTAGTGACCCTGTGGTACGTTTCTTTTTAACGGAAGTAAATCGAGACCTTTACATAGCATCAAGCCCAAGAAATGAAACTCTTGCCACAGAAGTTGCTACTATCAGCGGTACGAATACCAATACAGTATATGCACTCGTTACGGTAGAAGGCTGTAATTATAAATATGATTTGAATTTCTTGTTAGAACCAATAGCTGTTCCTATTGTCCCATTAGTGGTGTGCGATTTTAATAATGACCAACAAGAAATAATCAATCTAATACGATATACAGTAGATATTAATAATGTACTTACTCCTGACCAGCAGTCATCGACCACTTCTGTAACATATTATTATTCGGAAAGTGATGCTCATACAACGAATAATCCTATTACAGACGCTACTCAAACCTTGATAAATACGGGACAAATGTCGGTTTTTGCACGTATAGAGTTTAAAGAAGGTTGCCCTGTGATTGTACATTTGCAATTCAGTTTTACCACAGCAGTAGACCTACCTATAGTTAGTGATTTGAATATTTGTGATATTCTCAATGATGGAACTGAAATAGCCGATTTGAACACAGCTATCAGCTCTGCTAGTGCAAGTTCTACGATTAGCTTTTTTAATAGTGAAACCGCTGCCGATGCGAATGACCCTAATTTCTTAATCGGAGTTTATAGCCCTACACAAAATATTAATATAACGCTGACGACTGCTTCTACCACAGTTTATGTACGTGTGCTGGATTTACACACTAATTGTATTAAAGTATTGCCTTTGGTTATTAACTTGATTCGTTTCCCTGAAATAACAAATAATCAGGTAGCAGTTTGTGATTTTACTAACGATGCACAAGAAGTAGTATCTATTACAGAAATTAAAAACCAATTAATAGCCAATAACCCTACAACTCTTGATAGTAGCATGGAGTTTGCATTGTACTTATCACAAACAGATGCCTTATCTGGTACAACTTCATTAACTACTGTAACGGCTACACAAGGTCTTACAGCTTGGATGCGAATCACACCTGTGGGGACAACTTGTTTTTATATAAAAGATATTGTGTTTGATTTAGTAGCTTCACCAGAAGTTCAGAATTTAAACAAAATTATTTGTAATAATAGTAGCCGAAATCCAGCAGGAAACACCTCCGAAACAGTGAACCTGAACGCTTACCGTGAAGAAATAATCGGTCGTCCGCTTACATTAGATGATAATTTTCTTTTCTTTACCAGCGAAAGTGATGCACTAAACAATACGGGGGCTATTGGAACAAGTTTTACTATTTCAAACTTCCCTGCTATAGTGTATGTCCGTACAGAAAATAATACTACACAATGCTATTCGGTTTCATCAATTACTTTTGATGAGCATCCGCAACTGGCTGTTATTGATACAAGTATTGCTTTCTGTGCCGATGGTGTACTTAACGGAGTTATCGACCTTACTACGTATCCTGCACAAATGGTTTCGGATACAACTATTTATGACATTAGTTACCACGAGTCGCACTCCGATGCTGTGAATGACGTTCCGATTACTTCGGATATAACAAATTATTATGTAATTCCGACTTCAGAGGTGTGGATAAAATTCTCGAGCCGTAGCACGGGTTGTTATACAATCAAACGATTGGCGGTCTCTATTTATCCATCGCCTAAAGTAAATGCCGTTTTCCGAAGTGGTTGTGATACAGATTTATCAGGCACTTTTACGCAAGATTTGACACAATATATAACCGAAATTATCACAGGAGAACCTAACGTAGGATTATTGTACACATTTACCTATCATCCAACTTTGACAGATGCTCAAAACGGAACCAATGCCATAGCTACACCTACCAATTATGAGTATTCATACACCGATTTCGAGCCACATCCTTCCAACCCAAATATGGTTCGTCATACGGTTTTTGCAAGAGTTGTTGCCAATACGGGTATTAGTTGTGCTTCAGAGGCACCTATTTATTTTGATGCTTTCTTAAAACCTACTATTCAGGCTCGAACGGTAACTCTTACTACTTGTGATGATAGCTCGAATGATGGATTACAAACCTTTGATTTGGCTCAAGCTCAAAATATGATTTCGACCCAAACTGGAATAGGATATACTTTTTATCGTACTTATACCGATATGCAAAATCAAACTAATGCAATTACAAATTTAACAACGTATGTTAATAACAATCCGTATACCGATACCGTTTTTGTTCGATTAAGTGCAAACAATTTCTGCGATGATTGGGCGAGTGTTAGTTTGATTGTATATCCGTATATTCAAGCCACAGACCGTGTAGTAAATACCATCTGCAAGTTTGATAATATGGGTAATAGTGTTACAATCAATTTGTTACAAGAAGCTAATTCAATGCTACAAACACAACATACGGCACAAAGCTCAATTACAACTACATTCCACAATTCGCAAACAGATGCTTTAAGCGGAACCTCGCCTATAACAAGTAATTTGACAAATTATGACTTTCCAATAGGTCAAAAAATAATTTGGGTGCGATTTACTAACACGGAAGGATGTACCGAAGTACGTTCGCTTACACTTGAAAAAGTTAGCAATCCTACGGCAACAAATGTAAGCCTAACGTTTTGCGACGACAATGCCGATGGTATTTATCCTCTGGATTTGAACACATTAGACAGCCAAGTTACTACATTAACTGGTATAACAGTTACTTACTATCAGAATGAAAATGATGCCAGAGCAGGTGTAGGAATATTGAATAAAACAGCAGTTTATAACATTCCGCCACATCAACAAAGTTATCTGTACGCACGAGTGGAAAATGCAAACGGTTGTATAAACATTGCCGAAATTACACTTTTGACCATTCCACATCTAAGAGCAAGTGTAAGTGTTACAGAAAGTTGTGATAATAATACAGCGAATAGTAATGTCAAAGTTACCTTTGAAAGTAATTTGAATTTTGCAAATGTGCGATATGCAGCAAATAACACAGATATTAATCAAAGTGTTGCTTTTGATAGTTTTGAAAACAATGTAGGATATATTAACACTTCTCATTTACCTGAAAATACAGCTATTTCGCTGACTATTTTTTACCAAACGTGTCAGTATACATTAGGAGAAACCTTTACCATAACTCATTTACAGCCTCTTTCTGTTGTGGAAATACCTCAACAAGACCCTGCTCTTATAGTAGTAGAAGCCAGTGGCGGGCGTGCTCCTTACCAATATACATTTAACGGGCGAGTATCCGACTCACCTAATTATGTAGTGAAATATTCTGACCCTGGCTATGTAGACTCACAAGGCAGAACTATAAAACAAATTAGCGTAGTGGTACGTGATGCTTTGGGTTGTGAGGTAACATTAGATATCGAAAAAGTATTTGTAGATTTCTATGTGCCGAATTTCTTTACTCCTGATAATGACGGGAATAATGACAGATGGAGTCCACGAAATACCAAATCCTATCCTCGTATGATTACTCAAATATACGACCGTAATGGACGACTTTTAAAAACATTACGCGAAGGAGAATCATGGGACGGAACCTATAATGGGACTGCACTTCCTTCTGGCGACTATTGGTATTCTATCCAAACAAATGAACCTTTGGACGGACGTAAGTTTGTAGGAAACTTTACATTAATGCGATAGTTTTATAAACCAAAAAATTAAGTAAAAACACCCGAAAAGTCAAAAATATTGATTTTTTCGGGTGATTTTTTTGCTCCAAAATAAAATAGTACAACAAAGCTGTACAAAAGCTATCTTTCCCGTACTTGAACAACTTAATATTCATCATTTTATGTTGAAAAAGTTCAGAAAATCAAAAAGCTATAAAAAGTTCATTTTTATAATCAGAAGAATCGCTTATATTTGCACCCGATTTTCAAAAAAGAACTCAAAATAATGATTTCAGTAAATAGTTTAGCCGTTGAATTTGGCGGCACAACCCTTTTCTCCGATATTTCTTTTGCCATAAATCCCAATGACCGTATTGCTCTTATGGGGAAAAATGGTGCTGGAAAATCTACGTTGTTAAAAATTTTGGCAGGCGAACGAGAGCCTACACGAGGTAATATCAGTATGCCAAAAGAATTTACCATCGCTTATCTGCCTCAGCATCTTGTCATGGATGATGATTGTACTGTTTTTGAGCAAGTTGCAAAGGCTTTTTCTTCGCTCCAAGCTATGGAAAAACGTATCGAAGAAATAAATCAAGAACTCACAATTCGTACTGATTATGAGTCAGATGAATATATGAAACTCATTGAGGAAGTATCTGCATTAAGCGAGAAATTCTATGGCATTGAAGATACTAATTCGGAAGAAAAAATTGAGAAAACGCTACTTGGTTTAGGTTTTACCCGTGAAGATTTTCATCGCCCTACGCACGAGTTTAGTGGTGGGTGGCGTATGCGTATTGAATTAGGAAAACTCTTACTTCAAAACCCTGATTTACTTCTACTTGATGAGCCTACAAACCATCTTGATATCAATTCAATAGAATGGTTTGAGGATTTTTTAATCAATGCTGCCAAAGCCGTAGTCCTCATTTCGCATGACCGTGCTTTTGTGAATAATGTAACAAACCGAACTATCGAAGTAACAATGGGGCGTATTTACGACTATAAAGCCAAATATTCTCATTACCTCGAACTACGAAAAGAACGCCGAGCTCAGCAATTAAAGCAATACGAAGAACAACAAAAAATGATTGCCGAAACCAAAGAATTTATCGAACGTTTCAAAGGAACTTATTCCAAAACCCTACAAGTGCAATCACGCGTAAAAATGCTCGAAAAGCTCCAAATTATCGAAGTAGACCAAGAAGACACATCGGCTTTGAGATTGAAATTTCCTCCTTCACCTCGCTCAGGGAATTATCCTATAACGGCAGAAAGTGTAGGTAAATCCTACGGTGAAAAACGTATTTTCTCAGGGGTAGATTTTACCATCAAACGAGGCGATAAAGTAGCTTTCGTAGGGCGAAACGGCGAAGGAAAATCTACATTTATCAAATGTATAATGCAAGAAATAAACCACGAAGGAACGCTTACTTTGGGGCATAACGTTCAGATAGGTTATTTCGCTCAGAATCAAGCCTCTTTGCTTGACGGAGAACTTTCTGTGTTCCAAACCATTGACGATATTGCTGTAGGCGATATCCGTACGAAAATACGTGATATTTTAGGAGCATTTATGTTCAATAAAGAAGAAAGCGAAAAGAAAGTGAAAGTACTTTCGGGAGGCGAACGCACTCGCTTAGCTATGATAAAACTTCTTTTAGAACCCGTAAACTTACTCATATTGGACGAGCCTACTAATCACCTCGATATGAGAACCAAAGACATTCTAAAACAAGCTCTTTTGGACTTTGATGGAACACTCATCGTAGTATCACACGACCGCGATTTCCTTGACGGACTTGTAACCAAAGTATACGAATTTGGCGGAGGAAAAGTCGTAGAACACTTGGAAGATATTTATGGTTTCCTACAAAAGAAAAAAATGGAAAATCTACGACAAATAGAAAAATAATTATCCTATGAAACGTTTTATACTTACACTTTTTATAGCCATTGTAATTAGCTTTGCAACAGGGTTTTATATAAAAAACAACAACGCTTTAATAGGAGATAGAATTATAGGAATAACGATTTTAGCTGGAGCTTTTATCCTTGTACCTTCTTTTTTATATTACCGACGTAACAAAACCAAGCTACGAAATTTTGATATAATCCCTAAAAAACAAAATTCTGATAAAAAATAGAAAAAGGTTGTCTGAAAATTCGCTTCCCCAGACAACCTTTTTTACTATTAAAAAGGTACATCATCTGAACCTGAGTAACTTCCCGAAGAAGAGCCAAAAGCTTCTTCTACTGAAGGCAATTTAGGGCTTATATCATTAATCTTTGAACCGATTTCCTGCAAATACGACGGCATTTCATAACTTTCAAACTCATCTAAATTATCAAATTTACCGAATTGCCCCAAGAATTTCAATCGGATGTTATCCAAACCTCCATTACGATGTTTTGCTACGATGAACTCTCCTTGGTCTTTGGTCGAAGTAGCTCCTTCGTCATCCCATTCCATCAATTTGTAATACTCTGGTCGGTAGATAAACGACACAATATCAGCATCTTGCTCAATAGCTCCAGATTCTCTCAAATCAGAAAGTTGCGGACGCTTATGCCCTGGGCGAGATTCCACATTCCGTGATAATTGCGAAAGTGCTATCACAGGAACATCTAATTCTTTCGCCAGAGCCTTTAAATTTCGTGAAATGGTAGAAATCTCTTGTTCTCTATTCCCAACTCCCTTTGCTCCTCCTCCTGCGGTCATCAACTGCAAATAATCTATGATTATCAACTTAATTCCGTATTGTGAAGCCAACCTACGTGATTTGGCTCGCAAATCAAAGATAGAAATCGAAGGCGTATCATCTATATAAAGTGGTGCTTTTTCAAGGTCTTTTACTTTGGTACTAAGAGCGTGCCACTCGTGAGCTTCTAACTTACCTGTACGTAACTTTTCGGAGGAAAGTCCTGTTTCGGACGAAATCAAACGTGTAATAAGCTGTACAGACGACATTTCCAACGAAAAAAATGCTACTGGAATTCCTTGACCCACCGCAATATTTCGTGCCATCGAAAGTGTTAAAGCCGTTTTTCCCATACCAGGACGTGCCGCTATAATAATCAAATCGCTCGCTTGCCAACCCGATGTAAGCTGGTCAAGTTTTGTAAATCCCGACGGAATCCCACTAAAACCGTCCGTTTTGTTAGAAAGGTCTTGGATTTTTTTCAACGCTTTGGTAACCAAATCACCTGCTGATTCACTCGAACGTTTTAAATTCCCTTGTGCTACCTCATAAAGTTTCGACTCTGCCGAATCTAAAAGGTCAAAAACATCCTTCGTTTCATCATAAGCATCTTCTATCACTTCTGATGAAATTTGGATAAGCCGACGCTGAATGAATTTCTGCATAATAATACGAGCGTGAAACTCAATATGTGCCGATGACGATACTCGCTGTGTAAGCTGAATTAAGTAATACTCTCCTCCTACGGCTTCAAGATTTCCACCACGGCGAAGTTGCTCCATTACTGTTAATAAGTCGATTGGTTGTGATTGTTGAAAAAGCTCGGCAATAGCTTGATAGATAAGTTGATGCTGTTTCCGATAGAAAACATCTGGGTTTAGTACATCAATAACCTCATCTACCCCCTTTTTATCAATCATCATTGCTCCAAGCACAACTTGCTCAATATTAACATCTTGAGGTGGAATTTTACCTCGTTCCAAGTTTACCAATGTAGGTAAAAACTCTCTTTGTATTTCTGGGTGAATTTGCGTTTCTTTCATTTTGCGAAGTTAGAAAAAAAAATCAAGTTATAGATATTCGTTACAAACAAGCGATGTTAATTACCTGTTAATATCTTGTTCATAACCTTTGTGAGAAAATCCAAAACATTGACTTTCTGAATATAATAAAACGGATTTTAACTGTTTTCTTTGCTCTTTTGTTGTAGATAAAATCTAGGGATTAAAAAAGGACAAGTTGCCTTGTCCTCAAAATATACAATTTCTAAAAAACTTCTTTATTCCTTGAATACGCCCATATTCAGATACTTATCCATTCGTCTTTGGATTAACTTATCTGTTGGCAGTTTTTTCAACTCCTCAAAAGTTTCCAAAATCACTTTACGAACCGTCAAAAAAGTAGTTTCACGATCGCGATGAGCTCCTCCAAGAGGTTCTTTGATAATTTCGTCTATAAGTTTTAATTTTTTCATATCAGGAGCTGTAAGTTTTAATGCTTCCGCAGCTTCTTTTTTGTACTCCCAGCTTCTCCAAAGAATTGACGAACAAGACTCTGGTGAAATTACTGAATACCAAGTATTTTCAAGCATATAAACACGATCACCGATACCAATTCCCAAAGCTCCGCCTGAAGCTCCTTCCCCGATAATAAACACGATTACAGGCACTTTCAATCGAGACATTTCCAGAATATTACGTGCAATAGCTTCGCCTTGTCCACGCTCTTCGGCTTCAATTCCAGGGAATGCACCTGGAGTGTCTACCAAACAAACGATTGGTATACCAAATTTTTCAGCTGATTTCATCAGTCGTAACGCCTTGCGATAACCCTCTGGATTTGCCATACCGAAGTTACGATACTGACGCATTTTGGTATTTACCCCTTTTTGTTGTCCTATAAATAGAAAACTTTGGTCTTCAATTTTTCCAAAACCACCTATCATCGCTTTGTCATCTTTTACGGTACGGTCGCCGTGAAGCTCCAAAAAGGTGTCTCCACACAAAGCACGTATGTAATCAAGCGTATAAGGTCGGTCTAAATGGCGTGATATTTGAACACGCTGCCAAGGTGTCAAATTACCGTAAATTTCTTTTTTGGTTTGAATGAGCTTTTTTTCAATCTTCTTGCAAGCATCGGTCATATCTACATCACTTTCATCGCCGATAAGGGCACACTTCTGCATTTGCTCTTCAAGCTCTTTGATTGGTAATTCAAAATCTAAATATTCCATAAGGTAGTTATTTTGACTTATATTCGAGCAAAAATACAAATTTTTATGAATGAAAAATATTTTCTGCTGAAATATTTTTCTTTTTTTTAAGAAATATCTCATACTGATATTTTTTTATCATTCAAAATAATTGAAATTCAACCATTTCAAGCAAAATAATTTCATAAGCAAAAACGAATAATTTTTATTTACAACCCATAATTTTCATGAAATTAAACAGAAGAAAATAAGTAAATATACCATAAACTAACCTTGTTGGAACAGAAAAATAATTCAAATACAGTAAAAACAAAACTTTTTTCAAATCTTATATTTTACTATTTTATAAAAAACTCTATCTTTGCCCGTAAATTCAGTCTAAATAAGATATTCTTACTATGAATCATACCGTTGCAAGCGAAAAAATCACTATTGCACACCTAAAAAAAGGCGAAAAAGGAATCATCAAACATATCGACATTGATAATATCCCTCTAAAAATCATTGAGTTAGGATGTTTTTTAGGGAGTGAAGTGCAAATTATCCAAAAAGCTACTTTCAATGACCCTATCTACATACAGATGAACAACACCTACCTATCCATTCGAAAAGATATGGCTTCATTAATCGAAATAGAAAAAATATAATGGAAAACAAAATAAAAGTAGCCCTTATTGGGAATCCCAATGTGGGAAAAACCTCTATTTTCAATGCCTTGACAGGGCTTAATCAAAAAGTAGGTAACTACCCTGGAATTACAGTCGAGAAAAAGATAGGGCATTGTAAGCTCACTCCTTCCCTAAAAGCTGAAATCATTGATTTACCAGGTACTTACAGCCTTAATGCCAATTCGATGGATGAACGTGTAGCTGTGAACATTCTTCTTAATAAAAAGGAAGAATTTTATCCCGATGTGGTGGCTGTGGTTTGTGATGTAGAAAATCTAAAACAAAACTTGCTGATTTTCACCCAAATAAAAGACCTAAACATACCTACCGTATTGGTTATCAATATGATTGACCAAATGCAAAAAAAAGGTATTCACATTGACACCCAATTATTGGAGCGAGAGCTGAAAACCAAAGTAGTTTTGGTTAGTACACGAACTAACATAGGTTTAGATAAACTTAAAGAAGCCATTGCTAATTACAAAGAAATCTCTACTGAATCTTGCTTGAATATCAACCAGTTAGACATTTCTTATTTCGACAATTTGCGTACTTTATTTCCGAAAGAAAATTCGTACAAACTATGGCTTATCATATCGCATAACACTGAAATTATTGAAAATTTCAAAGAAATTGACCTCAGTGGGGTAAGAAATACCAAAAGTGAAAGCGATATAAAACGAATGAAGCAAAAAGAGACAATCATTCGGTACCAATGTATTAATGATATTCTTAAAAAAGCATATAGTATTGATTTAGCAAAAGCCGAAGGTTTACGGGCTAAATTGGATAGGATTTTGATTCATAACTTTTGGGGATATATTATCTTCGGGCTTGTATTATTACTTGTATTTCAAGCTGTTTACGATTGGAGTTCCTACCCGATGGATTGGATAGAAAGTGGCTTTGATTGGCTCTCTGGCTGGGCGGAAGAAGTGCTTCCAGCGGGAGCTTTGACCGAACTTATCACACAAGGAATTATCCCTGGTATAGCTGGTATTGTGGTATTTGTACCTCAAATTGCAATACTTTTCTTCTTTATTTCGATATTAGAGGAAAGTGGCTATATGAGCCGAGTTGTGTTTTTGATGGATAACCTGATGAAACGCTTCGGGTTAAATGGAAAAAGCGTAGTTCCGTTAATTTCAGGCGTAGCGTGTGCCATTCCTGCTGTAATGATAGCTCGTAATATCGAAAGCTGGAAAGAACGGCTCATCACGATTTTGGTAACACCTTTTATGACCTGTTCAGCACGATTGCCCGTGTATTTGATTATCATTGCATTGGTGATTCCTGACGGGAATTTTTTGTTTATTAGCTACAAAGCCTTTACCTTATTCGGCTTATATGTTTTAGGATTTATAGCGGCACTTATATCTGCTTTTATTTTAGATAAAGCACTGAAAATCAAGAAAAACAAAAGTTTTTTTATTGCAGAAATGCCCAATTATAAACTGCCTTTATGGCGAAATGTAGGCATTACTGTATTTGAAAAAACCAAAAGTTTCGTACTGGGTGCAGGGAAAATAATTTTGGCTATTTCAGTGATTTTATGGTTTTTAGCATCTCATGGTATGGGCGAAAAATATGACAATATAGAATCACAAGCCGAACTTCTTGCTCAGCAACATCAGTGGGACGAAACTGAAATAGAACATTTTATAGAATCTTCGCAGTTAGAACATTCCTATTTGGGGTATATTGGCAAAACAATCGAACCTATATTTAAGCCATTGGGCTACGATTGGAAAATTAGTATTGGGGTGTTGTCTTCGTTTGCGGCACGAGAAGTGTTTATCAGTACTTTATCTTCTATTTATAGCTTAGGAGGTGATTTGGATACTGAGGAAGAAAAAGGCGAACGTACCATTTTGGGTAAATTGCGAAGCGAAAAACGTGCTGATGGAACGCCTGTTTATACTTTTGCTACGGGAATTTCACTGTTATTATTCTATGCCTTTGCAATGCAATGCCTTAGCACAATAGCAGTAGTACGTCGCGAAACCAATAGCTGGCGTTGGACTGCCATTCAATGGATGTTTATGACTGGAGTAGCCTACATCTGTGCAATGCTTGCTTTTAACTTTTTGTAGAATTTTTTAAGCCTAAATTATCAGAGAAACAGTATAGTAGATTACAGCAACAAATTAAAAAACTTACCAAATAATACAAACATAAAATCTGTACTATTTGGTAAGTTTTTAATTTTCTAATCCTAAAATTTAGGAAAGAGAAAGCTACTCTTATTTGTTAAATTTAGCGTATTTGTTTTTAAACTTATCAATACGTCCGGCTGTATCAATAAGTTTTGATTTCCCTGTATAGTAAGGATGTGAAGTTCTTGAAATCTCTAATTTCACTAATGGATACTCTACTCCTTCTACTACAATTGTTTCTTTGGTATCAACAGTAGACTTTGTGATGAAAATATCCTCATTGGACATATCTTTGAAAGCTACTAATCTGTAAGACTCTGGATGTATTCCTTTTTTCATTGCAATGTATATTTTTTATCTTCTTAAATTTTTCAAGGGGCAAAGATAGTTATATTTATTTAATTAACAATATTTTTTTTGACAAAATAGCTTTAAACTAAAAATTTTCTTTGATAACATCTTCATATTCAAGCCAAAAATCTTCAAATTTCGTCATTTTTTCTACAAAAAATTCCATTGTCTGTTGCCAAGTTTTTTTGTTATGAATACTTACATTATCTTTTTGAACGTATATTCGGCTGATTTCCTTTTTGTTATCCAGCAAATAATTCTCCTCAAAGACAGCTTCAGGCAGATATTCTTCTTGTAAAATAGTTTTTAAAGCAAGTAATTTTTCATAATATAAATTTCTGTTTTCCAATGAATTGTCTTCAATATCCAAAGATACTATCGCTTTTTTCGTATCGAAATAAAATTTGAAACTGAAATCCTTTATTTTAGTATCATACAAAATCCATCTCCGAGGAAACGACTTCCCGAAAGAAATCCAAAAATCTTCGCGTAATTGTTTGGCTTCGGCTTTGCTATACATAATCAGAACAAATGTTAAAATTTGATATTCAGTATCTTATGTTGTAATTTTCCGTCTTGAACAAACTCGAAAATATAATTTTCCCCTTTTTTGTAAAGTATGCCGTGGTTATTTTGGTCATCTTCAGCAATAAACACGTTAGGCAAAGATGTATTACTGAGTTTTAGTATTACCTTAGGCGTGTTATCTACCACTTGAAAGCCTAATTCTTTGGCTTGTGCATACAAAACAGATGAGTCTGAAATGGGGGCTACCGCAGTATTGTGAACAGGCGTTACAGTTTGTTTTTCAGACATTTGACTATCCGAAGATGAAATTACAGGTTTGTAATTTTTCTTAAAATCGGATAATTTATTGCTTGTATCCACCGTATTACGGAGAGCCATTTGGTAGGCTTTTTTAAATTCTTTTTCTCGGCTTGTTCCTATTTCGGAAGCAAAAACTTGCTTTCCTGAACAGTCTGTCAGTACAAGTTGTAATTTGGTAACAAATATCCCCGACGAATTTAACACATTCGCTTTTAGGGCATTACAAGGATTACTATGTATTTCAGTAGGAATATTGTCTTCATAAAAAACTTTGAAATTTTGTTTTTCTAACAAAAACTTGGTCAGTTCACTCAGCTGGTAGTCATTGTTACCTTTCTGAAAATCATAGCGTTGGGGTATTACTACATAAACATCCGCATTTTGTCCCCAACCCAAAAAGGGGAAAAAAGCTATCCATATATAAAAATATTTTTTCATAAATCTTTTTCTATTCTAAAAATTACCGAAAGCAAAATTAAAAAATAAATACATCTATTCAAAGAAATCTATAAAAATACTTATTTTTTAAGACCACTTTTCTTCACTAACAAAATACTCAAAATCAAGGCAAATACCGAAACCACCAGCCCCGTAGAGAAAACATAAACTCCTGCATTTTCATTAAAAGTATCTTTTAAAAAGGCGGTAGTTAATGTTCCTATAAGTCCGCCTACACCCCAGCCCGTGAGTATTCGCCCGTACATTTTAGGCATTTTCTCAACTCCAAATTCATCTTTTACCAAAGAAGGCAATATCCCAAAACCACCTCCATAACATAGAAGAATCACACAGACTAAAATAAAGAATAACGTTATATTTTGAGTGAAAATCAGCAATATAAAACATATTATTTCCAACGCAATAAGCATCTGAAAAGCTGTAATACGCCCTACCCTATCCGATAAACTCGCCCAAAGAAACCTCCCTATTCCATTAAAAAAAGCACTCACAGCAATTAATGTTGCCCCTGCGTTCATTAACTCGTGGCTATCTGTTATCATTTTCTTTTGCATAAGTTCCTGAAATAAAGGAGATTGAAAAGAAAGAAAAATCATCCCAACAATGATATTCAATGTAAAAACAAGCCAAATTAAAATCGTCTTGATATTAGAGATTTCTCCCAATTTTATCTCTGATAATGAGTTATTTACCGAAAGTTTGGGAGGAAATTTCAAAAAAAATCCCAATAACGGAACTACTACTAAAAAAATAAATCCCGAATAACGAAAACTCAAGGCAACATCTTGTCCCGTAAGCCTAAAAAAAAGTGGAGCCAATATCTTTGACATCATAAAAGCTCCTAGTCCAAAGCCCATAACCACCAATCCTGTCGCTAATCCTTGATGTTTGCTGAACCATCGGCTTACTACGGCAACGGGCGTTACATAAGCAAGACCAAGCCCACAACCACTAATGATTCCAAATCCTAAATAAAAAAACCATAAAAGGTTTAATTTCAAGGCAAAAGAAGCAAGAATATATCCTAATCCAAACAAAAATCCTCCTATAATTGTCAGTTTTTGAGGGCTATAAACATTCAGTCGTTGTCCTGCCCACGATGCTGTAATCCCTAAAGTTAAAATAGCAAGGCTAAATGCCATCGTGGTTTGGGTATTATTCCAGCCCGTAAGTTCCATTATAGGAACTTGAAAAAAACTCCACGCATAAACCGTTCCCAAAAAAAGATGAATTAATGTACCAATAAAGGCTGTTTTCCAAGATGTTGACATATAAAGGTTTTTGGTTATAATTGTAATTTGAGTATAATTGATTTACAAAAATTTGTGTGTGTTTGTAATTGATTATGTTATCTCGAATATTTGGGTATATGAATAAAAAAAGACAATCCTTATGGGATTGCCTTGATAATTATTCAATAACGATTACAAAATAATTTTTCTTTCCTCGTTGCAAAAGTACAAACGTATTGTTAATCAAATCTTTATCTGTAATCAAATACGATTCGGATACTTTTTCTTTGTTTACCGAAATCGAATTTTCGTTCAACGCCCTACGTGCCTCCGAATTGCTTTTGATGAACTCCGTTTTGGCAGAAAGTGCCGCTATCATATCCAAGCCATTGGCTATCTCTGCACGAGAAACACTCGCCTGTGGTACGCCCTCGAATATATCCAAAAACGTCTGTGTATCAAGCGTTTTCAAATCGTCCGAAGTCGAATTTCCGAACAAAATTTCTGAGGCTTTTACCGCATTGTCATACTCCTCTCGCGAATGCACCATTACCGTAATTTCTTCTGCCAATTTCTTTTGCAAGGCTCGTAAATGCGGTGCTTGTTGGTGTTCCGCTACCAAATTTGCGATTTCTTCCTGCGTAAGCATCGTGAAAATCTTGATGTATCGTTCGGCATCGGCATCGGAAGTGTTCAGCCAGTATTGGTAAAATTTGTACGGCGAAGTTTTCGTTGGGTCGAGCCAAATATTGCCTCCCTCCGATTTTCCGAACTTCGTTCCGTCTGCTTTGGTGATGAGCGGACAAGTCATCGCATAAGCCTTTCCTCCTGATATTCTGCGGATTAGCTCCGTCCCTGTGGTGATATTTCCCCATTGGTCAGAGCCTCCCATTTGAAGCGTTAGCCCATTTTCGCGGTACAAATGCAAAAAGTCGTACCCCTGCATCAATTGGTACGAAAATTCGGTAAACGACATTCCTTCGGTGTTTTCATTCGGGTCGAAGCGTTTTTTTACCGAATCTTTCGCCATCATATAATTTACGGTGATGTGCTTTCCGATGTCGCGAATGAAGGACAAAAACGAAAAGTCTTTCATCCAGTCATAGTTGTTTACCAAAATGGCTTTATTTTCTGCATCGCTCTCAAAATCAAGAAATTTGGATAGTTGATTTTTGATTCCTGCGATATTTTTTTCGAGAATTTCGTTGGTAAGAAGGTTTCTTTCGGCAGATTTCCCAGAGGGGTCGCCCACCATTCCCGTTGCTCCACCGACTAAGGCATAGGGTCTGTGTCCGCAATTCTGAAAGTGTTTGAGCATCATCACGCCCACCAAATGCCCGATGTGTAGCGAATCTGCCGTAGGGTCAATACCCACATACGCCGAACGAATGCCCTCTAATAAATGTTGTTCCGTTTCAGGCATAATATCCTGAATCATTCCTCTCCATTGTAATTCTTGTATGAAGTTTTTCATTGTTCTTTATTCTTTTTTATATTATTTATTAAAAGATTTATTAATTAAAAATGTTCGTGTCATAAAAAGTATGATGATAGTTCCGATTGTCAGGCTGAGCGAAGTTCGTTCTGCATTCTGTCAGCCTGAGCATAGTCCCAAAAAGGGGAGTATGTCCATCGAAGGCTCATAACGTGTTTATTTTCAGTTTGTTATTGTATAAAACTTGATAAGCCTTCGACTTCGCTCAG
>JAUNHN010000191.1 GCA_030523915.1 Capnocytophaga sp.
TTGTATGGACTCATTGGAATGGTTTCAAGCATTATTATTGCATTTATAGTGAGTATTTTCATTCCAAATCAAAAAGAAATAAAAGGAATTACTTGGAAAACCAAAAACCAACAGATTTCGGAATAAACCTTTCTAAATCAACATATAAAGCTCAAAATTCTATATGAAAAATAATGAATTTTGAGCTTTTATTTTTTAACTCAATATTATATTTTGTACCTTTGCAAGAATTTTAATTACTATTTTAGGCATTTTTCTATGAAAATAAAAGATTCTAAATACTATCGTTCGGTAAAAATTATACAAACCGATGACAATGATAACATGGAATTATATGATAAGTACAAGCTACTTACTTACAGCAATCCGTTTCAGACACTATTAGATGACCTAATGGCTCGAATTTATTTGGGGCGTGAAGATTTGGTAATTCAAAAAGAAAAACTCAAACATTTCGTAAAATGTACGGATTATTACACCGTCGACTATGCTACGAAACAAAACGAACTTTTTGAATCCGAAGAATGTTACTTCCAACCCGAATTAGAGGCTTTTATATTGATTGACAAAAACTTATCAAATGAATATGACAATCAAATTTTTGAAGATGGGCTTTTCAAGGTAAGCCACATTTACTACGAAAATACCAACCCGAAAGCCAAACAAAACCTTAATACACTTTGTACTGAATACATCGAAAAATACATTTCAAAGGATTCCAAAGTGTCGATTTTGCTCAAAACACAATCGGGGCTTGACATTAAGACCCACACCATAAAACCACATCGTATCGACTTTGATACTATGTATAATGATGATTTTTTGGAAATTCACCATCGAGTCAAAAATTCACTTACCAACGATAACAAAGGCGTGGTTCTATTTCACGGCATTGCTGGTTCTGGTAAAACAAACTATATCAAATGGTTAACAAGCCAGATTCCAAACAAAAAGTTTATTTTTGTTCCTACTACAATGATTGGTTCATTAACAGACCCTGCATTTATTAGTCTGCTTATTGATAATAAAAATTCGGTTTTGGTACTTGAAGATTGCGAAAATTACATTGCAGAACGAACCGTTTTCAATAGCAATACCGATGTCGTTTCTTCCATTTTAAATATTGCTGACGGAATGATTTCTGATGTGCTTGAATGTCAATTAATTTGTACTTTTAATTCCGATATTTCCAAAATAGACCCAGCACTTTTGCGAAAAGGAAGACTCATTGCCGAATACAAATTTAAAGAACTTTCGGTAGAAAAATGTAATAAGTTTTTACAATCTGCCGACAAGCAAATAACTGTAAATCAGCCACATTCATTAGCTGAACTTACAAATATCGACACCATAGAACTAAAAGAACATACCCAAGAGACCAAAATAGGATTTAAAGCGTAAAAACGTGAAAAGAGAAATTATCAAAACCTCAGACGGCTCGACTACCCTCCAAATCACAGAATGGAACGAATGCTATCATTCCAAACACGGAGCCATTCAAGAAGCACTACACGTTTTTATAAAAAACGGATTGTATCTGTTTGATAATCAAAATGTTTCTATTCTTGAAATCGGTTTTGGTACAGGATTAAATACGCTTATCACTTTTATAGAGCATTCCAAATTAGGACTAAAAGTACATTATCAAACTGTGGAAGCCTATCCTCTTTTATGGGAAGAAGTACAGCAAATGAACTATTGTAAAGAGTTAAAAATGAACAACTTAAACTCTATATTTGAAAAAATTCATTTATCAAATTGGAATGAAAATATTCAACTTTCTGATACGTTTATACTTACCAAAAGACAACAATTCTTTGAACAAATTGATGATGAAAATCAATTTGATTTGATTTATTTTGATGCTTTCGGGGCGAGAGTTCAACCTGAACTTTGGGAGGAAAATATTTTCCAAAAAATGTATAAATCATTGAATTTCAACGGATACTTAGTTACTTATTCTGCCAAAGGAAGTGTACAACGTGCAATGAAAACCTGCGGATTCCAAGTAGAAAAATTACAAGGTCCTCCTGGCAAACGCGAAATGCTACGTGCTAAAAAAAATTAAAATAAAATTCAAATTAAAAAATAATTTTTGGTATAATTTTAGATATTTTTAAAAAGATATTAAATTATACTTTTTATGAGAACTTTTTTATTATTTTTTGCAAGTATTTTACTATCTTATGGGCAAACATACGAGCTTACAGGCATAGTAACTGACGAAGGAAAACATCCACTTCCAGGGGTTTCAGTCCTTATCAAAGGTACGACTAAGGGGCAAAACACCGATTTTGACGGAAAATTTACCATACAAGTTAAGCCAAATGATATTTTGGTATTTTCTTCCATTGGTTTTAAAACTAAAGAAATCAAAATTAAAAACCAAAAAACACTTACTGTGATATTGGAAGAAGACAACGAAGAATTAGAAGGAGAAGCAGTAGCATTTCAAATAATCGAAAAGAGAAGTACTAAGAGTATTTTTAGAGGATATAAACCCAAAGAAACTTATCAAAAAATAGAAGAAAACAAATTCAAAAAAACAGCTACCGACCCTGTTTCTACCTTTTCAGCAGATGTGGACAGAGCTTCGTATAGCAATGTTCGGCGAATGCTTAACAACGGGCAGTTTCCTAATGCAGACGCTGTGCGAGTGGAGGAAATGATAAACTATTTCGATTACGAATATCCTTATCCTCAGTCTAATAGCAATTCTCCATTTAAAATAACCAAAGAGCTGAGTAAAGCTCCTTGGAATTCAAATAATTACTTGTTACAAATCGGATTACAAGCACAAAAATTGGACTTAACTCAAACGCCTGCTTCTAATATTGTATTCCTGATTGACGTATCAGGGTCAATGGATGAACCCAATAAATTACCGCTACTCATATCTTCTTTTAAATTGTTACTCAATGCTTTAAAACCAGAGGACAAAGTCGCTATCGTAGTGTATGCAGGGCGTTCTGGCTTGGTTTTGCCTTCTACTGCTGTGAAAGAAAAAACAAAAATAGAGGAAGCCTTAGATAAACTAACCGCTGGTGGAAGTACCGCTGGAGGTGAAGGCATCAAATTGGCTTACAAAGTAGCTCGTGAACATTTTATTCCAGAAGGCAATAACCGCATTGTATTAGCTACCGATGGTGATTTCAATGTTGGGATAAATAATTATGATGATTTACAACGCTTGGTAGAGGAAGAACGCAAAAGCGGTGTATATATCAGTGTTTTAGGCTTCGGAATGGGAAATTATCGCGATGATATGACAAAAACAATT
>JAUNHN010000192.1 GCA_030523915.1 Capnocytophaga sp.
TATTATACAAATTTAAAAAAAATCTCTGGTGATGGCACATCTGAAAAACTTAACAGGTTTGTAAGAAGTAAGAAATGCTTGACCAGAGATGATTTTCCTCACCCCCAGCCCCTCTCCAAAAGAGAGGGGAGTTTTGGAGTAATTATATTTTAAATAATAATTAACTATCTAAAAACAAGGTAATTGCAGAAGTGTTCTACACCTAAAAGAAAGAAGTAACTTCTGCTTGACCTTGCTATTTTGGGGGACAGGCAGGAATCGAACCTGCGACACAAAAAGAAGTAAAAAATGCTTGTCCTTCAATAAAGAAAATTGCACCTTTGTATTGCTCTACCAACTGAGCTACTGTCCCCATTTTTTATTTTCTGTGGCAAAGGTACAACTCTACAACGAAATCTTTTTGCGTACTAATAATTATTTTTGAAAAATTTTTATTTTTCCTCTCCCAACCCCTCCTAAGAAAAGTAGATAGTATTCCTCTCCCCAGCCCTCTCCCAAGGAGAGGGAGTTTTCCCATTAGTTACTTTACTTTAAAGAAATTAATTTCTTTTTTCCCATTGATTACTTCATTTTGTTTTAGGTCGTGGGAATTTTACCATTTGTTTCTTTAAATTATAGGAAGGAATTTCTTTTTTCCTATTGATTATTTTATTTTGTTTTAAGGTGTGGGAGTTTTACCATTGCTTTCTTCAAGTTAAAGAAAGGAATTTCTTTTTTCCAATTGGTTATTTTATTTTGTTTTAAGGCGTGGGAATTTTACCATTGCTTTCTTTAAGTTAAAGGAAGTAATTTCTATTTTTTAATCCTCTCCCCAGCGCTCTCCCAAGGAGAGGGAGTTTTACCATTCATTTAATTTTTTTTGTAATGTGTAGGGGCGTATTGAATACGCCCATAAAATTTTCATTAGGGCGTAAGCATTACGCCCCTACAATGTATCTATATAAATAAAGGTGTGGAAATTTGTTTTTACAAAAATACAGAATGAAGTATGGTAATGCTTAGCCCTTTTTTCTAAATAGAATGGGGGAGGAAAATAGTAAGTTTTATTATTGTTTTAATTTTTTTCGTGATGTGTAGGGGCTAATCGTAATTAGCCCAAAATGTATAAAAGGGCAAATTGCAATTTGCCCCTACAATGTGTCTATATAAATAAAGGTGTAGAAAATTGTTTTTGCAAAAATACAAAATGAAGTGCGGTAACGCTTAGCCCCTTCCTTCGGAGGGGGTTGGGGGAGGAAAACAGTAAATGTTGCAAAGCGTTCGCAGGTAAGGGCAAAACCAAAGGCAAAGACCTCCGTATCCGCAAAGGTAAAGGCAAAAACAAAGTTTTTAATTTAGCACAAATGGTTGATGTGCAAGTAAAAAAACTTAAAGATACGGAGCGAAAAATCTTATGGTAACCATTTTCCTGAAAATTACGCCTTGCAACACTTTAAATCCGCCGAAGGAAAGTCTGCCATAGGTCGGCTATCTTTCGCTGGGCAGAACCTTATTTTTTTATAAGCTCCTCAATCACAGCTTTATACTGATTCGGAATTACAATTCTAAACCCAGCAATTTCTTCTTTTATTTTCAAAAGTTTTTCGGTTTCTTCCACAACAAGCTGATTTACTTTGTCTTGCCGCTCTTGGCACAAACGCAAAGATTCCTTTTCGTAACGCAATTTTGCCTCGTTCTGAAACTCGCGAAAACGGGCTTTGTAGAAATTCACCTCGCTTTCGTGTTCCCTATGCTGAGCCAAAAGATTTTCCTGTAACGCCTGTAATTCAGCCATTTGGTAAAGGGGCGTATTGTGGATTTTGAAGACTTTCTCGCCAACTTCTTTCAAAGTGATGAGTTCCTTTTGGGTGATTTCTTGGCGAATTGCATCAAAATTGTGGATAAATTTTCCGATGTGAGCGGCTTTTGCCTCGGCTTCCTTATATTTGATGACCTCCTCGAGCGAAAGCGTTTTGAGGAAATCGTCAAGGGTAGCCTTTTGGAGTTTTTCCAGCTCGTTGAAATCAATTTCTTCTACCTTTTTCTCCATTTTTTCGCGAATTTCCGAGATTTTTTGGGAAATTTCGTTCAGCCGTTCTTCTTTTTCTTTGATGGCAGTCCGAAGGAAAGCGGAAATGGCATAAAACGCCCCGATTTGAGCTATTTTCGTGTCTATTTGCTCTATTTTTTGGAAATTATCCAATTTCTCGCCCTCCAAACTGGCGGTGTGGGTGGGGATATTCGTTACCAAATCCTGAATGGGTTTTAGGCGTTCTTTGATGCGTTCGCAGATGTAATTTGCCTCCGCCGAAGTAAGCCCCGAAGCATTAAAATACGGATTCTTTGTTTGCAATCTATTCATAATCAATATTTTTATTTGTTAAATGAATTTTTTGGTTTTGTTTTATCTCTCTAACTTTGAAACACGACCACTTCTGAGTATTATTTTTATATAATTTATTATAAGAAGTCTCTTTCAGATTGATTAATAAATCCTTTTTAGAATCGTTGTTATAATAATTTTCATATGTTATTTTTTCACTTGCTTTTAAAGATTCAAAAATAATGGTTTTTATTTTTTCTATGTTATCAGTAATTTTCTAATAGACTTATAATTATTTTAGTAATTTGTAGTTCATTGTTATCGTATTCCATTTCTTTTATATCTTTTTCAACAGGCTCTAACCATATTTTATTCAATTTATTTGGTATAATAGTTATTATATTGTTCGTAAGTCGTATAGAGCAATTAGTGGAATTTTTATAAAGATTTGAAAATGATTTTTCTTTAATATTTTTCAAATGTTCTTTTTGATATTCAGTCATTTCTGATTTAGTTGCTGGAAATTTTACATTATCTTTACTACTAAATAATGAGGAAAATATTTTATCACTCAATTCTTTTTCTGACACAGATATAGGAATAATATACACAGGTGTATCAGCCATAAATAATCCTGTATCCGTTTTTGATTCTGTAATAATTTTATACTCTGCATCCGTTCTATATATAGAACACGCATAAGTTTTAGACTGCACTTTCAATAATGATTTTATTTTATTCCACATAATGTTTAGCTACTCTTACATTCATTTTTATCTCTTTTTCTCCATTTTTTAGAGAATTTCGGAGATTTCATAATCAATATTTTTATTTGTTAAATGAATTTTTTGGTTTTGTTTTCTGGGGCAAAGATATAAGGCTAATACGCAATGTTTTTGCGGAGGAGAGCCACTGAGGCAATTTTTTCTTTTTGGGAGGAATTAAAAGTGATTTTTAA
>JAUNHN010000193.1 GCA_030523915.1 Capnocytophaga sp.
CTTCCATAATTCATAAAATACGAGTGATTTTAATTATTTATCGTGATAGTATCTCCTTTTTCAATTCCCCATTTATCTGCAAGTCCACCATTAATTTCTAACACGTACATCGCAGGAGCCTCCGACGGAAGTGATGTTTCGTCAAAAGGTTTTGCTTTTTTTATGATACTTACCACTTTTTTGTCTTTATCCAAATAGATTATATCCAATGGAAATTCCGTATTTCTCATATAAAAAGAAAGCATTTCTTCCTCTGGATAGATGAATAACATTCCTTGATTTTCGTTCATTCCCTTGCGATACATCAATCCCAAGGAACGTTCGTTGGGAGTATCAGCATATTCGATGTCAATAGTTTTCAAAACCGCTCCATTCTTTAGTATAGAAATTTCGGCTTCTTTTGTAAATTCTATTTCTACTTCTTTAATGTCAGAAGTCTGAATTACAGCAGGTTTGTCATTCGTTACAAACGCTGGAATAATATATGCCAATGCGGCAAGTACTACAAATCCTAATGCCAAAGGCACAAAATTTTTTCTAAAAAAATTCATATTTTATGCTTTTTTTCTAAATAATAAATAAAATCCTACAATAATAAAAGGCAAACTCAACCATTGCCCTGTAGAGAACATTCCTAAAGTTCTTTCAAATCCGCCTTGGCTCTCTTTGACAAATTCCACTACAAAACGAATACCCCAAAGCACTACTAAAAAGACCCCAAAAATGAAAAAAGGTTGGTTCTTTTTATCAGTTTTCCAATAAAGAAACCACAAAATCCAAAACAAAATAAAATATCCAAACGCTTCATAAAGCTGTGCTGGATGCTGATACGGAATGCTTGCCAATACTTCGGAAAATCGCGGGTCATTCGCTATCAAATCATAGGCAACCTTTGGGTTAGTTTGTTCTGTAACCGCCATAGCCTGACCAGCAGTAAGCTCACCTCCTTGCACAAATTTTACACCTAAAGGAAATTTTTCATCTACTACTTTCCCATTGATTTCAGAATTAAAAAAATTTCCTAATCGCACGAACATTCCACCTATGGTAATCGGAATTACCACACGGTCTAAAATCCAAGAAATAGAAATATCTTTATTCTTTCGGATATACAAAAACATTGCTATAATAATTCCAATAGCAGCCCCGTGGCTTGCCAAACCTGAGAAACCAGTTATTTCCCAGCCTTTTATAATCCCCAAAATATTAGCGTTAGGATTTTCACGAATTGGGAGAATAATCTCTATCAAATGGTCTTTAAAATAATCCCAATCGTAGAAAAAACAATGCCCTAATCGAGCTCCAAGTAAGGTAGCAAGAGCTGTATAAATGAATAGCGTATCAAGCTGCTTGATGGTTTTGCCTTCGTTCAGATATATTTTTTTCATTAAATACCAGCCCAAACCAAAAGCTATGACAAACATCAAACTGTAATATCTAATTGCAAATGAACCAATTGAAAACAATGCTTCGTCAGGATTCCAAATAAAGTTTAGAAATATCATACGTACTAACTTAATATCATAATTATTTAACTATCAATATAATATCAGATAATCGGCATAAAGTTTCTTCTTTTCCGATAACTTCCATTATGTCAAAAACATGAGGTCCTTTCATCTCTCCTACCAACGCCAAACGTAGCGGAGGCATCACTTGCCCCAAGCCATAACCTTTTTCTGCAATATATTTTTTCACTGTTTCTTCTAACGATACGGAGGTGAAATCAGTTGTATTTTTCAGAATATCAGCTACTTCAGTTAATATTTCTGAAGTATTTTCTTTCCATTGCTTTTTTAAGGCTTTTTCGTCATAAACTGTTGGTTTTTGGAAAAAGAAACTTCCTAAATCCCAAAAGTCATACACAAATGTAGCTCTTTCTTTTATCAGGCTTATGATTTTTTCCACCTTCTCGGAAGAGATTAAAATTCCTTTTTCTGTAAGAATTTGTTGGAAATCCTGAGCCAGTTCAGCATCTGTTTTTTTCTGTAAATACTGATGATTGAACCATTTGACTTTGTCTGGGTCAAAACGAGCTCCCGATTTATTAACTCTGTCTAAATCAAATAATTTTACTAATTCTTCCAATGAAAAAATTTCTTGTTCTGTTCCTGGATTCCAACCCAAAAGAGCCAAGAAATTTATCAAAGCATCTGGGAAATATCCCTCTCCTTTAAAGCCTTTAAGTGTAGAATTTTCCTCTGTCCAATCTAGCGGAAATACAGGAAATCCTAATTTGATTCCGTCGCGTTTGCTTAATTTACCATTTCCTATGGGCTTCAAAATCAAAGGTAAATGAGCAAATTGCGGAGCTTCCCACCCAAAAGCACGATACAATAATATATGTAATGGCATCGAAGGCAACCACTCTTCTCCACGGATAACATGTGTGATTTCCATCAAATGGTCATCTACAATATTTGCCAAATGATACGTGGGCATTCCATCGCTTTTGAAAAGTACTTTATCATCAAGCGTTTTAGTATCAACAGAGACATCTCCGCGTATTAAATCACTCATTTTTAGCATTTCATTCTGAGGCATTTTAAAGCGAATAACAAAATCATCTCCTTGTTGAAGTTTTCTTTCTACTTCCTCTTTTGGGAGTGATAAAGAGTTTTGTAATTGTAATCTACTACTCCAATTATAAATAAATGTCTTCCCTTCAGATTCGTATATTTTACGTTGATTATCAAGTTCTTCTGCTGTATCGAAAGCATAATATGCCCAACCCTTTTTGATAAGTTTGTCAGCATATTCTTTGTAGATTTCTTTACGTTCACTTTGGCGATACGGAGCGTGTTTTCCTTCTTTGCCTACTCCTTCATCATACGGAATTCCGCACCAGTTCAGAGCATCAACGATATATTTTTCAGCTCCTTCCACGTAACGTGTTTGGTCGGTATCTTCAATACGAAGTAAAAAATCTCCGCCGTGTTTTTTTGCAAATAAATAATTAAACAATGCGGTGCGTACACCACCTATGTGTAATGCTCCCGTAGGACTTGGAGCAAATCGAACTCTTACCATAATTTTTTGGTTAAATATAAAAATATTTGTATGTTATTTATAAATATTCAATAACAAAACGGTGATTTTAATAATAAATTCCGAATTTCTATCTATCGAATTATTTTTTTTATGACTAAACGTTGCAAAGGTATAAATTATTTATACATTAGCAAAAAATATCTTGAATCCTTCTCAAATTCCGAAAAGGTATCAAATATTTACTC
>JAUNHN010000194.1 GCA_030523915.1 Capnocytophaga sp.
ACAACAAACTATTGTAGAAATACTGATGAGCAAACTGCAAAAAGCTGTAAAACAGACCAATATCAAACAAATCGCCATAGGTGGAGGCGTTTCTGCCAATTCTGCAATCCGAAACACTTTGCTTGACTTGGGAGAGAAACACGGCTGGCAAACTTACATTCCTAAGTTCGAATATTGTACCGATAACGCTGCTATGATAGGCATTGTAGGATATTATAAATTTTTACAAAATCACTTCACTAACCAGCAAACTTCTGCCAAAGCTCGATTAAAAATTGAAGAATAAACAAAAATCTCGTAGAAATTATCAAAAATTCTACGAGATTTTAATAACTAACTAATTAAAAGGTTCATTACTTATTAATTTTTTCAAGCCTTCTTTGGTTACGATATATGTTGCTTCATCTCCTGTTATTCTAACTCGTTTTTTATTTACACGAATAGTATATTGATTAAAATTGTCAAATTTAATTTTTTTATTTTCAGGTAGATACAACCGAATATCTACTTCTTGGCCTCTGTAAAGTCCGCCTTTTTCGATTTTGTAATGATTCGGTAATAAAATCGTATCGTTTTTGACTTCCAACGGATATAAAGTCTTGTGAATGTTGCTTTTAGCCTTCTGAATATTGTTCCCTCTGGCTGTTTTCACCACTTCTAAATAAGGTTGCTTGCTTGTTACATATATCTCAACGCCTTCATTGTGGGTCATAAACATACCTCCGTCAGCATCTATAAAATTTGAGAATACATATTGATTATCCGTATTTTGTACAACCAATGTACTGTCGGTGTTTTCCAATTTATGTCTTTGAATTTCAGAAGTATATGCTCCGAAACTGCGTACAGTATTACCTGCTACGACACTCAGCCCGATAATTCCGATGAAAAACAAAACTACATTAACCACAATCCATTTTTTAGAAAATGTTGATTTTTTAGGACTAAACAAGTTGATTAACAACATTATAGGAACAAACAACGCTACAAACGATAATATCCCCAACGAAATGTAAAGCAAGACCAACTCCCATCGCATTTCGATCAAAAACGGCAAATAATCATACACCAATAGCGTTCCGCCTACCGAACCTAAAAAGAAAATATTCACTCCGAAAAGGGCTAATAACAAGCCCACACATATCACCAGCAAAATACTCAGCACAATAGCCGTCAGGAAATAGAAAATCCCTTTGAAGAATCCTCTGAGTATTGCCCAAAAACTAAAACTGTTTCTTTCCGTAGAAAAATTAGCTGTGAAATTTTCCGTTTGCTCTCCATTTTCCGTTTGTTCATCGTTTTGAAAGAAATCATTTTTAGGCTTATTCATTGATAACCAAAAAATTAAGTACAAAACAATCCAAGAAGCAAAAAATGCAAAATGCTCAAACGGCAAACACAATAGTAACACCAACACGTAGCCGATTCGCAACCACGTTACATCCCAACCAAAATACTCGCTGATTCCTGCAAAAACGCCCAAAAATTTGCCTTTTTGTTTGTTCAAACGCAAACGAAATTTGTTCGTATCGTAGCTTTCTTTTGCTGATGCAAGGGTGTCAATATTCACTTCTTTACCACGCATCGCTAACTTATCGGCGGTGGTTCTTGCCGCAGGAATTATCGATGCAAGTAGTATATAAGCAACCATCCAAATCATTGCATAAAGTGGAAATAAATAATGCAATTTTGGAAGTACAAATATAAATAAATATCCGCTTAAAAATCCAACTCGGAGCCACGTTGCCTCTACAATCAAATAATGCGATAAACCTGCAAAAACACCTGCCAATTGTTTGTTTTCCAAATCGCGAAACAGCTTTTTGTGTCTAAAAAAATCGGCTGTTTTGTCAAATTTTCCTTTTGGAGTATCTGCAAAGTTTTGGTTTTCAGTACTTTTATCTGCTTCTGAAAAGTTATAATCGTGTGAGGCGTCTTCGTCAAGATACTGTTCAGGAGTTCCCAAAACGTCAATCAAGTACGTAACATCTTGGCTTACAATGACTTCTCTGCCTTTCATCTGATTTTTGAGGAGTTCTGCCATTCGCTGTTCTACATCGTAGATAATCTCCTCAGTATCAGCTGTTTTTCCTAATGATTTACGTACATCATTCAGATATTTTGAAAGCTGTTGGTAGGCTCTGTCTTCTATCAAAAAAGCAAATCCGCCTAAACTAATATTGTGTGTCTTGTCCATAACTTAAATAATTTTGTTCACCATTGTTTGTAATTCTTGCCACGTTTTGACGATTTCTTGCAGGAAAATTTTCCCTTCATCGGTCAGTTCATAATACTTTCGGGGAGGTCCCGAGGTCGATTCTTTCCAGTTGTAATTCAGGAGTTTTTCGTTTTTGAGCCGCGTCAAAAGCGGATAAAGCGTTCCCTCAATTACAATCATATCAGCAGCTTTCAAGTCCTCAATAATGTCCGAAACATACGCCTCGTTTTGCTTACTGATAATGGAAAGAATACACATCTCCAGAATGCCTTTTCGCATTTGTGTCTTTGTTTTTTCGGTATTTATTTCCATAATAATATAATGTAAGGTATTTTGTTGTGGCAAATATATAACAAAAAATAATACTATGCAATACATAGTACTAAAAAATTTGTTTTTTATTATTCATAAATATTGACAAAAATAAGTTAATTATATGATTATCAAATATTTAAAAATTAAATATTTTTTTTATAAAAAACGGAACACAGAAAACTATAAAATTTGCCATTTATTCAGTTATTAACAAAAAATAAACTCTTGATTTTCAATATTCTTATAAAATTAACGTTTTAATTTAAAATATTTTGTTTGGAAGATAAAAATATATTCTTACATTTGCCATAACTAATTTTAATTTTTTATATCAAATGTAAGAAAATCATTTTATCATTGGCAGCGGTTTTTGCCTTTGGAGCGGTAGCTGCACAAGAAACATCATCGTTTGGATTTGGACAAGGAGATGTAATTGTAGAAGGAAATCTTAAATTTAACTCTACATCTTCAGATTCAGGCAATTCAAAAACAACTACTTTCAATTTTTCTCCTGGAGCAGGATATTTCATTACTGATGATTTGGCGGTAGGTCTTGGTTTGAATATCAGTTCAGCAAAGACAAAATCAGGAAGTACTATCACTACTGATACATCTGGTTTTGGAGTAGGAGTTTTTGGACGTTACTATTTCTTAGAACTTGGTCAGCGTTTCAAAACTTACGGAC
>JAUNHN010000195.1 GCA_030523915.1 Capnocytophaga sp.
AAAATTTAGCTTAAACAGCTTAAATTTATATCCTAATATAGGAGAAAATCCGCATCAAGTAAGAAATATTCTTACCTGATACGGATTTTTTTTGTTTGTTTTGAAAGAGAATTTTAGTATCACAACAAGAAAATTCCGCATCACTTGATTTTGATAAAGTAAATTGTTACAAAAACCAAAAATATGAACTCAAAAGAAGAAGGACTAAAAGGCAATGTCAAATCTGTGAAAGCATCATCGTGTCGTTTTACGGAAAAATCAGACGGAAGCATCAAAAGAAGAGATATTTTGCCCAGCAGTAAAATGGGAGGTTTTAAACTCAACACCTATGATAGAGCAGGGAATCGTATTGAGGTTGCTAAGTATGATTCTGAAAAGGAGCTTAGCTATAAAAACACATATACCTACAATAGTCAAGGCAAAAAATTGGAGCAATGTAATTATATTTCCGATAATGAACTGATAAGCAGAACGATATACGAATATGACGAGCAAGGCAATGAAATATTGTATTGTGTGTATTCTCACGGGGAACTTGCCGTTAGAATAACATACGCCTACAATGAGCAAGGCAAAGAAATAGAGTACTGCCAATACAATCCCGATGAAAGCCTTGAATGTATAACCACCAAACGCTACAATGAACAAGGTAATAAAGTAGAGGAATGCTATTATAATTATGGTGCAAGAAGTTTTGGAACATTATATACATATAGAGAATTATACGATGAACAAGGCAATAAAGTAAGGAAATGGTATGAGTTTAACGGCTATCTTCAACGAAGAACGATTTATATATACGATGAGCAAGGTCGCCTTGTGCAGGAAATTTCGTATGATGGGGAGGGAAATCTTAAAGGAAGAGAAACATACGCCTACGATAAGCAAGGTAACAAAATAGAAGAATGCCACTATAAATCCGAAGAAAATTTGGATTATAAAATAACGAACGCCTACAATCAGCAAGGGAAAAAAATAGAGGAATGTCGTCAAAACCCTGACGAAAGTCTTGCATATAAATACACATACGCCTACGATGAACAAGGTAATAAAACAGAAGAATGTCGTTATAACGCTGACGAAAGTCTTGAATATAAATACACAAAAATCTACGATGAGCAAGGCAATTTGGTAGCGTATAGCAAATATAACGCTGACGGAAGTATTGAATATAAAAGCACATACACCTACGATGAGCAAGGCAGAAAAATAGAGGAATACAGATATAATCGTGAAGTGCCTAAATATATTCGCAAAGACAGTCAAGGAAGCTATGAAAGTAGAGAAACATACACATACAACGAGCGAGGCGAACGTATAAAAGAAGAAGCAATTATTCATTACCACGAAGCGAATGAAATTGTAAAAATGGGGTGGGAATTTACATACGACCTACACGGCAATTTGATTCAGGAAAAATCCTATACGCTTGAAGGAAAGAGAACGCTACGAAAAAAAGGAATTATACAAGAGTTTGAAATCGAGTATTTTGACTAAAAAAGAACTGAATTTTAGAAAATAGAGTAGTAATAATTTAAAAAAAGATAAAAGTATGGAAGTTAAAAAGGCAACAATTCAAGATTTGTTTGATATGACTTGTAGAAACTTTGCAATATCAGATCAGCACAGAGCGTATTGCTGGGAAAAAGAACAAATATCAGCATTTTTCAATGATTTACTGGTGCAAAGTAAAGAAGAAAGCGATTATTTCTATGGAACTATTGTTCTTCAAGAAATTGAACCAATAAAAAAAATACGAAATAATAGACGGTAAACAACGGCTTATTACTGCATCTATTTTTGTTAGAGCAATGCTGAATGTTTTACAAAATAGAAATGTCACAGATTTTGATTTACAAGAAAAAGAAAATATCTACTTAAAATATGGTGAAAATATAAAACTTCGTATAAACGAAGATGACAAATCGTTTTTCGACATAACAATTATAGAAAATAAAGATATTGAAGCCACAACGCCAACTCAAAAGAGAATTAAAGAGGCTAAACAATATTTTGAAGAAGTTTTAAATGAACAAAATACGGATACTATCATACAAATATTTGATAAAATAACATCAACAAAATTAATAGCAATTGTTGCTAATAGAAAAGAAGCAACTTTACTATATGAATTACAAAACAATCGAGGTATAAACAAAAATTTTTAAATAAAATATGAGACCAAACATTTTTGATATTGCAACAAAAGAACTTAGTCAAGACGCTTTTATTACTTGGCTTTTAGCTTATGGAGATGAAAAATGCTTAGAATATGATAAAAATCTTCACAATTGTAGCAAAGAATTGATAAAAAGATTAATAAGAAAAAAGAACCCTGATTTTTCAGATAATATTCATAAAGTAGAAGCTGGAAGACAATGGAAAAATATAGATATTTGGGCTACAATAGATGAAAAATATTTAATTATAATAGAAGATAAAACTTATTCATCTGCACATTCCGATCAATTACCTAGATATAAAGAAATAGCTCAAAATTGGTGTGATGAGAACAATTATGAAGAACTTATATGTATCTATATAAAAAAAGGAAATGAAAGTTTATACAGTTTAAGGAAAATACAACAAGAAGGTTATCATATATTCAGCAGAAAGGATTTTTTAGATTTGTTTGCTCAATATAAATCTGATAATGATATTTTTAATGATTTTAAATCGCATTTGGAAAAAATAGAATTGTCATATAAAGAGTATGAATACAAAAATATAAATGAATGGAACAGTTCTGACTGGCAAGGATTTTTTAGTTTTTTAGAAGAAAAAGAAATTATCAGAAGTTGGGAGTATGTAAATAATACAAGAGGAGGATTTTGGAATGGTTTAATAAGTTGCGATAAAAAATGGAATGGTTATACTATTTATCCTCAATTAGAACAAGATAAGTTTTGTTTTAAAATAGAAGTAGGAAAGAAAGAAGAACAATCAAAGGTTCGTAATGAATTTTACAGATATTTTATGAATAAACTTAAAGAAAGTAATGATGAAAGTCTAAAAATTAAGAAACCTCAACGATTTGGTACAGGAACTTATATGACAGTTGCTTTGGTTGAAAAACAAGATTGGTTAGGAGATGGAATTTTAGATAA
>JAUNHN010000025.1 GCA_030523915.1 Capnocytophaga sp.
GCGTTGCGTTGCGTTGCGTTGCAAATATACGCAAAATCAGTGAGTTATGCAAGTATTTCATTGTGTTTTATTGCTTTCTTGTGTTGCAAATATATAAAAAATATTTGAATATGACAATAGTGAATGATTTTAAAACATTGGTTATTTCACGATAATTTCAATTACTTTTTCTTCTCCTTTGGTGTTAATAATTCGTAAAATATGATTCCCCTTAGGAGCATCTACACTCATTTCGTGAAAAAATTCGGTAGTACCTAAGTAAGTTTGGTTCAAATACCAAAATACTTCACCGCTACTATTAGCTGCTTTGGCTACGAAAGGCTGTAACTTCCCTCCAAAATCTTTGGTTGTGTAAATGATATTTTTGTGTTTCGGATAAACGAAATCAAGCGTTTTTGTTCCGCTGGAATGGAGGCAATCCGCTCGGAATGGAGGAAGCATTCGGTAGTTAATATGATTATTCTTATAATACGATTCCATAATAGGAGGTAATACAAACCAAGGCTTAGACACTATTTCATTAGGAGATTGGCATAGGGTATTTACCTGAAATTGTTCTTTTGGGTCAAGATGAACAATCTTATGGTAAGGGCAAATACTTGTCTCTTTAGGAGTTATGGTGGTAAAAATTTGCTTTGAAGGGCATTCACTTTTGGCTAAAAAACCTGATATTTCACAAATAGTAACTTCTTGCAAATCATCATAAGGTTTTGTAAACCAAGTCGTAACGGGCAAAGCATTAAACACATCAAACATTATAGGAGCTGCATAAGAAGCTCCTGTAAGTGATGGTCGCCCTTCGCCTGTGGCATTACCTACCCACACTGCAACAACGAATTCAGGAGTAGCTCCGATAGCCCAAGCATCTTTATTTCCGAAGCTCGTTCCCGTTTTCCAAGCCACTTTACGAGCCGATTCGTAATACCGCCACGCCACATCATCAGTAGGGCGATTTACTTCTTTCATTGCATCAAACATCTGCCAAAGAGCTCCTGCTCTGAGCGTAGGAATTTCAGATGTGATTTTGCCAAAATCAATAGATTTTTCAGCTTGGTCTATCCGTAGGTTTTGAAACTCATCGACTCGATACATCTGTTTACTTGTAAAAACATTTAACTCGGAAACTAAATTGGTGTATGCTCTTGCCAAGTCCCATACATTACTTTCGGCTCCTCCCAAAATAATTGAAAGTCCGTAATGGTCTGGATGTTTATTTATATTTGAAAGTTGTAATTTTTGTAAAATATCATAAAATCGGTATGTACCAAATCGCTGTAAAAGCCATACAAATGGTACATTGAGCGATTTTGCTAAAGCAATATTTGCTCCAACAGCTCCTTCAAAGGTGTTATTAAAATTTTTGGGAGAATATCCTGAAATTTGTGTAGGAACATCGGGGAGTAATTGCTCTGGTAATAATTCCCCTTCGTGTAGCATTGCTGCATAAAGTAACGGCTTGAGGATGCTTCCTGTACTACGCGGAGCATGTATAATGTCTACATCTTTTTGATGTTTTTCATCTGTTGGGGAATTCCCTACGTAGGCAAGTATATTACGTGTTTTTACATCAACAACAAGTACCGCCATATTATACACTTCGGATTGTGAGTAATGATTGTAATAATGATTAACTAATTGATTTACTTTCTCTTGCAATGCTATCCTAATGGTAGAACGAATGTGTTCCCCTTGTTTTTGTTTATCCAAAAATCCTAATAAATGTGGGGCTATTTGTGGTAATTTATGAGGTTTCTGCGGAAGCGTCTCTGCCAATGCTAATTTATAGGTTTCTTGGTCTATAATCTTTTTTTGATATAATTTTTTCAGCAGATTATTTCTTTTTTCTTTTAAGATTTCTTGATTTTTACCAGGGAAAATGAGGGTTGGAGCATTCGGAAGTACAGCCAACGTTGCACATTGTCCCCACGAAAGTTGATTGGGTTTTACTCCAAAATATCGCCATGCAGCCATATCCAGCCCCACGACATTTCCGCCAAAAGGAGCGTGCGAAACGTAAAGAGAAAGAATTTTGCTTTTTGAATACCGAAATTCCAATCGAGTAGCTAAAATCATTTCGGTAAGTTTCTCAAAATAAGTGCGTTTTTGATTTTCTCTCGATAAGCGGATAACCTGCTGGGTTAGTGTACTTCCTCCTCTGACTACTTTGCCTTGACGCAGATTCTCAACCAAAGCCTTTCCTACCGAAATAGGATTTATGCCCCAATGATAGTTAAAATATTCGTCCTCAAAATGAAGCAACGCCATCTCAAACCGATAAGGAACACTATCCGTTTCAGGAAAACGCCATTGCCCATCAAGAGCTATTTTAGCTCCTAATAATTTCCCTTCAGAACTTTCTAACACAGTAGCATAATTAGCTGGAAATAAATGCTTAGGAAGCAAAAAATAGTACCAACACATAACAACACCTATCAAAATAAATTTAATAGGATTTGATTTTATCTTGTGAGCTAATAGCCGTAACAATCTTGACATTTTGGAGTGTTTGCTAATTGGCATTTCTGATTATTTTACAAAGATAACGAAATATTCCACAAATCATAATTCATAATTCACAAATTTCATCTATCTTTGTCCCTTATCAAAAAAATAGAAACAGCATGTCATTACAAGCAATATCTCCTATTGATGGGCGTTATGCCGACAAAACTACTGACTTAATTCCGTTTTTTTCGGAAGAAGCCTTGATAAAATATCGTATTTTGATTGAAATTGAGTATTTTATTGCTCTTTGCGAACTTCCTTTGCCTGAACTGAAAGATTTTCCAAAGCAATTATTCTCAAATTTGAGAAGTTTATACTTAAATTTTGATTCGGTTGCAGCCAAAGAAGTAAAAGAAATCGAAAAAACCACCAATCACGATGTAAAAGCGGTAGAATATTTCATCAAACGGGCTTTTGATAGGTTTAATATTGCTTCTTACAAAGAATTCATTCACTTTGGGCTTACCTCACAGGACATCAATAACACAGCTGTCCCACTTTCTATCAAAGATGCTATAAACAAAGTATATTATCCAGAAATTCAACGAATTATAGATTCTTTGAAAAACTTTTCTAATGAATGGAAAAACATTCCACTTTTGGCTCGTACACACGGGCAACCTGCTTCACCTACTCGTTTAGGAAAAGAAATAGAAGTATTTGTAGTTCGAATAGAAGAACAACTTAAATTCCTGAAAACTATTCCGTTTGCTGCCAAATTTGGTGGAGCAACAGGAAATTACAATGCTCATAAAGTAGCATATCCAGCATTTGACTGGAAATCATTCGGAACAAATTTTGTCGAAGAAAAATTAGGGTTATATCATTCATTTCCAACCACTCAGATAGAGCATTATGACCATTTGGCGTCTCTTTTTGACGCCTTAAAGCGTATTAATACCATTTTAATTGACTTTGATAGAGATATTTGGACATATATTTCAATGGATTATTTCAAACAGAAGATAAAAGCTGGTGAAGTTGGCTCTTCAGCAATGCCACACAAAGTAAATCCGATTGATTTTGAAAATTCAGAAGGAAATTTAGGGCTTGCCAATGCTATTTTTGAACATCTATCTGCAAAACTACCCATTTCACGTTTACAACGAGACCTAACGGATAGCACCGTGCTTAGGAATGTAGGTGTCCCGTTTGGGCATACACTTATTGCACTGAAATCTACTTCAAAAGGTTTGGAGAAATTATTACTTAATGAAGAAAAAATTCGTTGGGATTTGGAACAAAATTGGGCAGTAGTGGCAGAAGCTATCCAAACAATTCTACGCCGTGAAGGATACCCAAATCCATACGAAGCCTTGAAAGGACTTACCCGAACCAATGAAAAAATCAATAAACAGACTATTGCAACGTTCATTGATACATTGGACATTTCGTCTGAAATTAAAAACGAATTAAAATCTATTTCTCCTGAAAATTATACGGGAATAGTTTAGAACAAAAAAACACTCTCTTCTTTCTAAAATAATTCAACCGAAGAGAGTGTTCTAAAACTAAAAAACTGAAGCCCTATAATTTAATCGTAAGAACGGGTTTCGTAGCGTGATTTACAAGGTCGCTACTAACACTTCCGTTAAAGAAATGTGCGATTCCTTTTCGCCCACTTGGGAACATACATATTAGGTCTATGTTATTTTCTGCCACATAATTTAAAATACCTGTCTCAATACGTATGTCATTATAAACGTGAGTTTCAAAATCTTTAAGAGAAGATTGCTGACTATCCATAAATTCTTTCATACGCTCGTTAATTTCGGAGGTAGTTAAGAACTGATAAGGCGTATTTACAAATACCAAATCTACTTTTGCATTGAAAAGTTCAGCGAATTTCACAGCTTTTTCAAAAGGTTTCAAAAAACGTTTTGTAAAATCACAGCCAAACATAATGCGTTTAATATTTAGCTTTTCTTCAGGATTTTTGATAACCAAAACAGGTACACTTGCCGAGCGGATTACTTTTTCAGCATTAGAACCTATAAAAAGTTCTTTAGAACCCGAAGCCCCGTTTGAACCCATAAATACAAGGTCTATCCCATACTTTTCTACTACTTCTTCCACGGCACTCGCTAAAGGTGCTGTTTCTATAATATCGTGAATTTCAATGTCGCTGGCTACTTCTTTTTTTATACTATCGAAACGCTGACGTGATAGATTCAAAAAATACATTGCCTCAGGGACAGAACTTTGGTCTTGAGTAACCAATCGGAAAGGTAACTCAAGGGCGTGTAATAAAAACACCTGAGCTTTTTGGCGTTTTGCAAGTTCAATCGCTACTTTTAAAGAAGCTATTGACTTTTCAGAAAAATCGGTGGTTACGAGAATTTTTTTCATCACTATTGCTTTTAATAATTTAATAATCAGTTAATTCGGAATGAGAATTTATTTTACCCTTCCTTTTTCGTGTATAAAGATACAATATAAAAATTAAAAAAGCAAATTATTTTACAATTATTTTTTTTGAACAAACTTATTATTGACTTTATAAAATTTGCTAAAATGAATTTTCTTGGCAAGTTTACTAAATAAACTACGAATAAATTAAAATTCATTTGATAATCTTCAAAATAACCTTACAAGTTGTGTCATTCGTGAAAGTGGATATTATTTTTTTGTCCTGAATAATTTCAACCTCTTTAAAAGACATTATATTGTGCTTTTGTTCAAAATCTTTTTGCGAATATAATTTATTCTTATACAAGAATTTAGTGTCTTTTGGAAGATTATAATAATCCATATTTAAAGAAGCATTAATATCATTTTGTAAAGATTTTCTATTCACTGAACAAGATATAGAACAAAACATAAAAATAACAAAAAAGTATAAAATAATTTTTCTTTTCATAATATTAACTATTTAATTTCGTCTATTTTTTATAAAACTTAAAATTACCTTGTAGCCAACCAAGATAACCAAAATATCATTATCAAAAACATACGAACTAATTTTTGATTACTTCGCCACCAATGATAAATACACATATTCATACTAATAACAATAAGAAATTCTATTCATGTTTTATTATAAAAAATATCACTAATATACAAAAAAGTTAGTATTAAAACTCCTCCTGCCAATATATAAAATACATTTTCTTTTTTCAACATAATCAACTAATTATATTTATATGATATTTCTTCGATGTGCTTTTTGATTTTATCACAAGGTTGTTATATTGGAAGTTCTCCGAAAAGTCGATTTTTGTCATTCCAATAGCTATAAAGATATTTCAAACAACTGATAATCATACTTTTATTCAAAAATAAACTTTCTAAATAACTTCTACCTAACTTATTATTCTACAAAATTTCGCAAAATATATCGAATAGTAAAAAATAATCAAAAATATCCGAGTGTAAAAATAGTATTTTTCTTTCTCAATCCGTATATTTTTCAAAGGATTTTCAAAAAATATTTGCATATATTTTTTATTTTATTGAAAAAATTGTACCTTTGCCCTTGAAAATGAAGTTTTGAGGGGACATAAAGTCCCCTCTTTTTATAAAAATATGAATTTTAGAGAAAAGGTTAATAGCTTGATTTCTAATATATTATTAGAAAATCCAAGTTTATTTTTGATTGATTTGACCATATCAAATAACAATGCTATACGCATCGTAATTGATGGCGATAAAGGTGTTGGTATTGAAGATTGCATCACTATAAGTCGAGCGATAGAACATAATTTAGACCGCGAAGAGGTTGATTTTTCCATCGAAGTTACTTCATTTGGAGCTACAGAACCTTTTAAAATGGAGCGTCAATATCTTAAAAATGTAGGTAGAAATGTAGAAATTCTAACCACCGATGGCAAAAAGCACGAAGGGCTACTAAAAGGTATTGCTGATGAAAAAGTGATTTTAGAAACGGAAATACGTGAGCCTAAACCGATAGGAAAAGGAAAAATAACTGTAAAAAAAGAGCTTTTATTCGCTCTGAATGATATAAAAGAAACGAAAGTAATTATTAAATTTTAATTAAATTATTATGGATAATCTTGAATTAATAGAGTCTTTTTCAGAGTTTAAAGATGATAAACTCATTAACCGTGAGACTTTAATGGCGATTTTGGAAGAAGTATTTCGCAATACTTTGAAAAAGAAATATGGTTCAGATGATAATTTTGATATAATTATTAACCCTGATAAGGGTGATTTACAGATTTTTAGAAATCGTGTAGTAGTTGAAGATGGTGCGGTAGTTAATGAAAATCAAGAAATTGAACTTTCTCAAGCTCGAAAAATAGAACCTGACTTTGAGGTAGGGGAAGATGTTTCTGAAGAAATAAAAATAGTGAGTTTGGGTCGTAGAGCCATATTAGCTCTGCGTCAGAATTTGATTTCCAAAATTCACGAATATGATAGCACAACGATTTATCGCCGATTTAAAGACTTAGTCGGGCAGATATATACTGCTGAAGTTCACCATATTAGACATCGTGCGGTAATTCTATTGGACGATGAAGGCAATGAAATCGTTCTACCCAAAGAAAAACAAATCCCATCTGATTTCTTCAAAAAAGGAGAACACGTACGGGGAGTGATTGAATCTGTGGAACTTAAAGGGAATAAACCTTCTATTATAATGTCCCGAACATCACCTGCATTTTTGGAGCGTCTCTTTGAGCAAGAAATTCCTGAAGTAATGGACGGACTCATTACAATTAACAAAGTGGTTCGTATTCCTGGTGATAAGGCAAAAGTAGCTGTTGATTCCTACGATGACCGCATTGACGCTGTTGGTGCTTGTGTGGGAGTGCGAGGTTCTCGAATACACGGGATTGTACGTGAATTAGGTAATGAAAATATTGATGTTATTAATTACACTTCGAATGCTGCATTGCTCATCTCGCGTGCCTTAGCTCCTGCCAAAGTAAATTCAGTAACTATCCACGAAGAAGAAAAACGTGCTGAAGTATTCCTACTCCCCGAAGAAGTTTCTAAAGCGATAGGAAAATCGGGTTATAACATACGTTTAGCAAGTCAGCTTACTGGTTATGAGATAGATGTATATCGAGAAGGACTTAATGATGAAGACATTGAACTAAGCGAATTTGATGATGAAATTGAGGCTTGGGTAATCGAAGAATTCCAAAAAGCAGGCTTGGATACCGCCAAAAGTATTTTGGAACTTGAAGTATCTGACCTTATGAAACGTACAGACCTTGAAGAAGAAACTATACGTGAGGTTATTAGAGTGCTAGAAGAAGAATTCGAAAACTAATAATTTTGCCTATATTTGAGGTAAAATAAAAGATAAAGGATTGCAAAACAACAAATTGAGGTTTACAAAGCTACAAATACAATTTCAAAATTTTGTAGCAAAACATTAAATATATGAGTGAGGGAACTACAAGATTAAGTAAAGTTTTGAAGGAATTTAACATCTCCTTGGACACGGCTGTTGATTATCTTAAAAAAGAGAAAAATGTAGACATTGAAGCCAACCCAAATACCAAAATTTCGGGTGAGGTTGTGAAACTATTGTCTGATAAATTCAATGCTGATAAAAACAAACGTGAGGCTTCAAAGGAAATCGTTGAAGATCAACGCAAAGAACGTGAAGCTATCCGCATTGAGCAAGAGAAGGAAAATGAGAAAAAACGCAAACAGCAAGAACAAGAAATAATCAGAGCTAAAGGCACTGTCGCAGGAATCAAAACGGTTGGGAAAATTGACCTCGAACCTAAAAAAGAGGAAAAAACTATTGAAATTCCTACTGAAAAAGAAAATACTGTTCAGCAGGAAGTACAAAAAGTAGAAAAACCTATCGAAAAGATAGAAAAAACAATTACAGAACCTACTGTCTCTAAGCCTATATCTGTAGAAATTGTAACCAAAAACAAAGATAAAAAAGAGGCAAAAACAGAATTCCCTCAAAAAGATAAGCCTCAAAACCAATTGCAAAAATCTCAAAATCAGCAATCAAACCAAAATAACCAGAAAAAGACACAAGACTTTATCAAACCTAAAACAGAAGAAAAAACTGACGAGCCTGAAATCGGTATTATCGAAACACAATACCAAAAACTTACGGGACCTAAATTGGTAGGTGAAAAAATTGATTTAAGCCAGTTCGAGAAGAAGAAAAAGAAAAAGAAAAAATCAGGCAAAGAAAAAGACTCTAAGCCTACGGATTTGCAGAAAGACGATGAAAATAATGAAAAACGCAAACGAAAACGCATCCGTAAGGAAGAGATAAATCCTGCGACAGTAGGTGGTAGTCATAAAAAAGAATTTAAAAACAAAGATAAAAAGGCTAAAACCTTTGCTCGTGTAGAGCCTACCGAAGAAGAAGTACAAAAACAAGTACGTGAAACTTTGGAAAAATTACAAGGAAAAACCACAAAATCAAAAGGTGCTAAATATCGTAAAGAAAAACGGGATTTACATCGCCAAAAAACAGAAAACGAGTTAGCCCAATTAGAGCAAGAAGAAAAAATACTCAAAGTTACCGAGTTTGTTACTGTAAATGAGATAGCTACGATGATGAACGTGCCAATTAATAAAGTAATTGGAGCGTGTATGTCTCTCGGAATTATGGTAACGATGAACCAGCGTTTAGATGCTGAAACACTGACCATTGTGGCGGACGAATTTGGCTATGAGGTGGAATTTGTAACGGCTGATATTGAGGAATCTATCCCTGTGGAAGAAGACAATGAAAACGACTTAATCCCAAGAGCTCCTATCGTAACTGTTATGGGACACGTAGACCACGGAAAAACTTCGCTTTTGGATTATATCCGCAAGGAAAATGTAATCGCGGGAGAAAGCGGAGGTATTACGCAACACATTGGGGCTTATAGCGTTAAACTCGAAAGCGGTGAAAAAATTACATTTTTGGACACCCCTGGACACGAAGCCTTTACCGCTATGCGAGCTCGTGGAACAAAAGTTACTGACATTGCCATTATCGTGGTCGCAGCCGATGACGATGTAATGCCACAGACCAAAGAGGCTATCAGCCACGCTCAAGCAGCTGGTGTTCCTATTATATTCGCAATCAATAAGATAGATAAACCAGCAGCGAACCCTGAAAAAATTAAAGAACGTCTGGCGGGAATGAACCTTTTGGTAGAAGATTGGGGAGGAAAAATCCAATCACAAGATATTTCGGCTAAGCAAGGTATTGGCGTTCAGGAACTTTTAGAAAAAGTATTATTAGAAGCCGAATTATTAGAGCTAAAAGCCAACCCTAATAAACGTGCGTTGGGAACTGTTGTTGAAGCATCTTTGGACAAAGGTAGAGGATATGTTTCGACTGTTTTGGTTGAATCAGGGACTTTACACGTAGGCGATTATGTTTTGGCAGGAACAAGTTCAGGAAAAATCAGAGCAATGCACGATGAACGCGGTAAAAAAGTAAAAACGGCGGGACCTTCAACTCCTATTTCTATCTTAGGTTTGGACGGAGCTCCACAGGCAGGAGACAAGTTCTATGTATTTGAAGATGAGCGTGAAGCAAAACAAATCGTTGCCAAACGAGCTCAATTACAACGTGAACAATCTGTACGTACGCAACGCCACATCACGTTAGATGAAATCGGTAGACGTATTGCTTTGGGCGATTTCAAACAATTGAATATCATATTGAAAGGAGACGTAGACGGTTCGGTTGAAGCCTTAACAGATTCATTCCAAAAACTTTCTACCGAAGAAATTCAGGTGTCAATCATTCACAAAGGAGTGGGTGCTATTACCGAATCGGACGTGTTATTGGCTTCGGCTTCCGATGCTATCATCATTGGATTTAACGTCCGACCGATGGCTAATGCACGAACCTTAGCTGATAAAGAAGAAATTGATATCCGCACATACTCAATCATTTATGACGCTATCAATGACTTGAAAGATGCGATGGAAGGAATGCTTTCACCTGTGTTCAAGGAAGAAGTTACAGGTACGGTTGAAATCCGTGAGTTGTTCAAAATCTCGAAAGTTGGGACAATCGCAGGATGTATGGTTACAGACGGAAAAGTGTATCGTACTTCAAAAATACGAATTATACGCGACGGTGTCGTGATTTACACAGGCGAATTGTCATCACTAAAACGCTTCAAAGACGATGTGAAAGAAGTTTCCAAAGGATACGATTGCGGTTTGCAAGTGAAAAACTACAACGACATCAAGGAAGGAGACGTATTAGAAGCATACCAAGAAGTAGCTGTTAAAAAGAAATTGTAAATTTTATTTCAACTATAAAGAAGAGGCTGTCATTTAGACAGCCTCACTTGTTATTATTTTGGTGAACCTTTTATATATTACAAGAAATCATCTTTTTTGTTGAATTAATTTTACTGTAAAAATAGCCTCCAAAAGCGTAAAAATAAAATATGGAATTACCACAAAAAATGTATCTACAATAGGTATTTGCTCCGTTTTTTTGACTAAGGGAAAGACAAAGGCAATTACCGCTCCCATACGTACCAATGCCGTTGCCAAAAAAGAAAAAGCCGTATATTTGGGCAAAAAATAATGTGTGGTATAGATAATCGTCAATACACCTATTGACAAAATCAAATGAAACAAACTTATCTTTTTAACACCTAAAAATAATGATAAATCGTATTGCTCAACAAGCCATTGCTGAACAAAATAAGTTACTGCCGTAAGCACAAGCACCGACACTAAAAAACGAAGAAAAATTTTCATAATTAAGATTTATCAGACATATTCATTACCTGCCTGATTACTACATACATAGCTACTAAAACCCCGAAAAGCGACAATACAACTGTAAATAATGAATACGAATTAGGGAATTTCGTATCCAGCCAATCGCCCAAAAAAGCACAAATAGCTATCGTTACTGCCATCTGTAACCCTGCTTGGGAGAATTTCAACCACTTACTTAATTGCTTTGTCGGTAATTTGTTGTTTTTCATTAGAAAATTGTGGTTTTGCTCCTTTCATTGTACACGAAACATTAAAAATAGCTCCTGGTTCGATAGAAAGTTTATCCGTAAACACCTCGCCTTCAATTACTGAAGTCGATTTTAAACTAAGTACATTACTCACTCGCAATGTTCCCTCTATTCTACCTTCAATATCTGCATTTTCACAAACTACATTACCTTTGATAATACCTGTTTTTCCTACTACCAATTTCCCATTTGTTTGGAAATTACCTTCAATCTCCCCATCGATTCTAAAGTCTGTTTTAGAAATAATCTCTCCTTTGAATTTTGTTTCGGCAACAATTCGGTTGCTACTTCCTGATGATGTGTTCTCAGCCATAACTTTCTTATTTTCTTTAAACATAATTTTTTATTTTTACAAAGATTAAAAATTATCCTCCAAAGTTAATATTTTTTATCATATAATAAAAAAATCTTACTTTCTTTTTTATTTTTTATTTTTCAAAGAGAAGAAAAAACAGTTCGTAAATCACTGATTACAAGTTTTTTAAAAAATATCCCTATGGAAATAAAACCATAGGGATATGCTGAAAAATTTAAAAATATACTTTATAAATTCTTACATGATTAGTCTACATTGTCGTGTAAGAACGAATTATTACGTCGAATTTGGTATTCACCAGAACTATCTTTACTGATAGAAGTTCGCGACTGACTATTATCAGAACTTGCTGAACCAAAAGTGTGATTATAGTTCTGCAAACAGTTAGAACGCTTTGCCATAACATCAGAAATTCTATTATCCACAGGATTCATTTCAGGTGATGCTTCCTCTTCTGCAAACATACTCATTTGTCCTTGATTATCGAAGTTAATTACTTTTGGTTTTTCTTCTTCTTCACTTCTGTAAAGGATAATCTCGTTTGCGTTATTTTTTTCAGTTGTAACTGTATTGGCTTTAGCTTGTGTAAAGGTTTTTTCCAGTTCCATATAATCTTCTGTCATATAATCCTCTAACGAATGACGGATTTCACCTCTTTCATTTATTTTTGGAGTTATATTTTCTTTTCGCTCTTGGTTATTCTCGTTTGCAACCTCCTGATTCAATGTATAAAAGATAGGTTTTTCTGAAGGTTTTCTCTCTTCTGTAATAACTTCTTTAATAATTTTTTTCGGTTGAATTTGCTCTTTCGGTATGTATGAAGCGTTATTCAAGGTAGCTTTTGGTTTTTCCACAATCTTAAAAGATTGCTCAGTAGCAAGAACCTCGCAATCTACCCAAATATTAAATAAATCAGATAGTGATTGCGTCTCTTTTTTTACTTCGGGAGCAGGAGGTGTATAGATTGGGTTTATATTTGTATTTACAATAGGAGCTTTTCGTTCTGTCAAATCGTGAACTACTGGCTGAGTATCGTCTAATACGTGGATTACTTTTTTAGTTTCGCTATTTACGATTTCCTGCTGTTGATTGGCATCAAATCCTGTGGCGATAACAGTAACCGAAAGTGCATCTCCTAACGAATCATCTTCGCCAATACCCATAATAATATCTGCCATATCCTCACCTGCTTGTGTTTGGATATAGTTATTAATTTCTTCTACCTCGCGTGCCGAAGCCTGTTTGTTTCCAAAAACAATTAAAAGCAAGGCATTTTTAGCTCCTATAATTTTGTTATCGTTCAGAAGAGGCGAATTTAAAGCACCCGAGATGGCATCATAGGCACGATTTTCTCCTTCCGCTATTGCCGAACCCATAATGGCAGTTCCTCCATTTTCAAGCACAGTACGAGCATCACGTAAGTCAATATTTACAATATAATGCTTACTGATTACCTCAGCCATTCCTTTAGCACCTTTCATCAATATCTCATCGGCTTTGGCATAGCTTTCTTTTATACCTATATCTCCGTAGATTTCTGTAAGTTTATTGTTATTAATAACTATAAGAGAATCAACACTTTCTCTAAGTTTTTTAATTCCAGCTTGTGCTTGACGGCTTCGTTTCATTCCTTCATAGGAAAAAGGTGAAGTTACGATTGCTACGGTTAAAATCCCCATTTCTTTGGCTTGCTTTGCAATTACAGGAGCTGCTCCCGTACCTGTTCCTCCGCCCATTCCTGCTGTGATGAACACCATTTGGGTATTTCCTTCAAGCACTTTACGAATTTCTTCCAAACTCTCTTGAGCGGCTTTTTCGCCTATTTCAGGGTCGGCACCTGCTCCTAATCCTTCGGTAAGTGTTACTCCCAATTGGATTTTATTAATTACTGGGCTGTTTTCAAGAGCTTGTGCATCTGTATTACAGATTACGTAATCCACTCCTTTTATTCCCTCTATGTGCATATGGTTCACAGCGTTACAACCGCCACCGCCTACACCTATTACCTTGATAATATTGCTTTTGCCTTTGGGCATATCAAATCTTAATCCTGCGTTGTTCATATCGTTTGTACTCATAACTATTTGTTTTATTATTTTTTAATTATCATCTCCACTATCTAAAAGTTCTTTTATTTTACTATTAAATTTATCCCAAAAAGTTCTGCTTGTTTTCTTGCTTTTTTCTTCAGTTTCAGCCTCTTCTTCATCAAGAGTGCTAACAGTTTGTGTTGTTGGAGCTGTTATGTTAATTGGTTCAGAAATAGGTACTGACACTTCTTTAATTTCTTCCATTTTTTGACGAATAGCTTCCTCAGCTTCGTAATCTATCGCACTCATTACCAACCCAATAGACGTTGCATAAATCGGTGAAGTTACTTTCACATCAGAATTACTTGCCAGATGCTCATTCGGGTAACCTATGCGTGTATCCATTCCTGTGATATACTCTACTAACTGAACGATGTGCTTTAATTGGCTTCCTCCTCCTGTAAGTACAATACCTGCAATAAGTTTCTTTTTATGCTCTTCGTGTCCATAACTTTTTATTGTATTGAAAACCATTCCGATAATTTCACTCACACGTGCGTGAATGATTTTGGAAAGATTCTTCAAAGTGATTTCTTTTGGTTCTTTGCCTTTTATCCCTGGTATCGAAACTATTTCATTATCACGATTTTCTCCAGGCCAAGCCGAGCCAAATTCCACTTTCAGCATTTCGGCTTGTCTTCCCAAAATAGCACAGCCTTCTTTAATATCCTCTGTGATGATATTTCCTCCCATTGGGATTACCGCTGTATGCCGAATGATTCCGTCCTTAAAAATTGCTACATCAGTAGTCCCTCCACCGATATCAACCAGAGCAACTCCCACATCTTTTTCTTCATCACTCAGCACAGAACTCGCCGAAGCCAATGGTTCTAAGGTCAATCCTGTGAACTCAAGTCCTGACAATTCTACGCATCGGGTAATGCTTTTAATAGAATTTACCTGCCCGATTACCAAATGAAAAGAAGCATCTAAACGCGACCCTATCATTCCAATAGGTTCTCTGATATCACCTTGGTCATCTACTTTATATTCTTGCGGTAGGGCGTGAATAATTTTCTGCCCAGGTGTCAAACCAATGCGATATACTTGCTGTTTTAGCTGTTCCAAATCCTCAAGGTCAATGATTTTTTCGGCATCAGGACGAATGATATAATCACTATGTGAGCGACTTAAAATATGTTGTCCTGCAATACCTACCACTACATTTTTAATCTGTAACCCTGTTTTTTCCTCAGCATCCCGAATCGCCTCCAAAATGGATTGTGTCGTTTTGGTGATGTTGTGAACTACGCCTTTATTAATCCCTTCGCTTTTGGACTGTCCATAGCCCAAAATTTGGATTTTCCCATATTCATTCTTGGCTCCGACCATCGCAACTATCTTCGTAGTTCCGATATCCAAACCAACATAATATTTTTTATGTTTCATATCGTTATGCTTCATATTCTTTGTCAAAATTTAGTAATTCGTTTTTTTCATCTTTTGTTTCTTAAAATATATGTGTTTTTTGAAAATTTTTAACTTTTTTTAAATAGCTTATCTCTAAAAACGCAAAAATAAACAATTATTTGGTACAAACCACTTGATTTGAGTATTTTAAATTAACAATTTTATAAACATTTAGTGTTTTACTTTTTTCCATTTGCTTGTAAAAAGCCTTTAAATTGGCTTTCTTCTGTTCTATATTTTCCATATCTCCCCAAATTACCACAAAATTAGCTACACGCATACGAAATTCATATTCATCATCGGCTTTGACTTTTATAGAGGTTACGTTCTTAGAAAGAAACTCATCTTTTTCTATGAACTGTATCAATTCATAGGTTTTTTCCCAATTTTTCTGCGTAATATTCCCCATAATCAAAGGTACTCTCGCTGAAAACGAATCGGATAAGGGCATCTGTTTCCCTTGTGAATCCATATAGAAAAATTTTCCGTTTTCATAGATTCGAGCGATGGGTTGTCGCTGTTTTACACTCACGTTCAGCACACCATCAATGGTACAAAACACTTCCGACTTTTCTACCATTGCGTGATTATCCAATAATTTTTCGATTTCATCAAGCTCCAATAATCCTATTTGTGTTGAAAACCGTGAATTATTTAACACCATACGCCTTACAGCATCATCGGTAATGTACATATCGGCACTTTGGTGATCTACATACACATCTTTAACAGCTCGTTTTTTGCTTCGAGATGCAGCAAAAGTCTGTAACCCAATTGGTAATAAGACGATTACTATCAACTTTAATATTTTCCTTAATCGTGGACTTATTTTCATTTTCAAAATTAAACAAAAATATTTTTTATTCCTTCTACTTCCGCACCGATATCACCTGCCCCTACGGTTAGTAATAAGGAGGGATTTTTTGTTTTTAATAGTGGTAATAAATCTTCTTTGCTTACCAAAACTTTGCTCGGAGCCGTGATTTTTTCTAATAATACTTCGGAAGTAACTCCTTCGATAGGCAATTCCCTTGCAGGATAAATATCCAATAGAATAACATCGTCAAATTGGGATAAACTTTCAGCAAAACCATCTAAAAAATCCCGCGTACGAGTGAACAAATGGGGCTGAAAAACAACCGTTTTCTTTACCGATGGATACATTTCATCTACCGCTTGGAAAAGTGCATTGATTTCTGACGGATGATGTGCGTAATCGTCAATGAACACAAAATTTTTCTCTTTAATAATATACGAAAAACGCCGCTTTACCCCTTTGAAACTCGCTAAGGTGTGTAATAATTTTTCAGGTGAAAAACCTGCTTTCACTCCCATTGCTACTGCCAATAACGCATTGGAAAGATTATGCCTCCCTGGTTTTGGAAATGTGTAGTTGTCATAAACTTTCCCATTATACTGAAAATCAAAAACATACACTCCATTTTCTATACGAATATTTTGAAAACTATAATCCGAATTATCTTCTAATCCATAAGTTTCTCCATTGATATCCAGTCCGTTACGCACAATCAAACTGCCTCCTGCTTTAATTTTCCCTGCAAACTCCCGAAAACCTTCCACCACACTTGATTCATCGCCATAAATGTCCAAATGGTCAGCGTCCATCGAGGTAATCCCCACAATATCAGGCGATAACCTCAGAAAAGAGCGGTCAAACTCATCGGCTTCCACTACCGTATATTGGCTTCCGTTGAGTACCAAATTGCTGTTGAAATTTTCGGCTATTCCGCCCAAAAAAGCACTTACAGGTACACCACTTTCCACCAAAATATGAGCTAAAATACTCGTTGTGGTCGTCTTTCCGTGCGTTCCTGCTACCGCCAAGCAAAAGCTATTCCGTGTAATCAATCCCAAAATTTCGGAACGCTTACACACCTGATAACCATTGGTTTGAAAATAAACAAGTTCGCTATGCTCTTTCGGAATGGCAGGAGTGAAAATAACCAAGGTTTTTTCTGTGTTTTTAAACTCCGCAGGAATATTGTTTATATCGTCTTCAAAATGTACGCTAATCCCCTCATTTTCTAACGCTTGGGTGATGTCAGTCGGAGTTTTGTCATAGCCACAAACCCGCTTTCCGTCCGCATTGAAATAACGAGCCAAAGCCGACATCCCAATACCGCCAATCCCTACAAAATAAATGTTTTCTATATTTTTTAAGTCTATATTCATACTTTTATTTAATTTGTTTTTTATGATATATTAATGATTTTGATTATCAGGCTGAACATAGTTCGCTTTGCGAAGTATGTCATCGAAGCTCTATTTTTATTAGGCTCTTATTAGGCTTCGACTTCGCTCAGCCTGACAATTTCTTATGTTATACTTTTTATATCAATCCCAAAACAATATCCGCAATATCTTTCGTTGCATTCGGCAAAGCCATTTTTTTAATATTTTCAGACAACTCTTTCTGTTGTAATTCGTTACGAATCAACGAAGTAAATATACTTTCAAAGAGCTGGTCTAATTCGCTTTCGCGTAACAATATAGCTGCATTATTATCTGCTAAGGCTTGTGCGTTTTTGGTTTGATGGTCTTCCGTTACATTCGGGGACGGAATGAAAATCACGGGTTTGCCCACGATGCAAAGCTCACTTACAGAACTCGCCCCTGCCCTCGAAATAATTGCATCTGCTATGGCATACGCAAAATCCATTCGGTCAATGAATTGCAAAACTTTTACGGCAGAACTATCATATTTTTTGTATTCTTCATAATACAATTTCCCACATTGCCATAACAGCTGAATGTCCAATTCTTCAAACAACGGCAAATGCTTCTCTATCAGCTGATTTATCCGTCTTGCTCCCAAACTTCCCCCCAATATCAAAAGGATTTTTTTAGTTGGGTTCAGCCCGAAAAATGATTGAGCTTCTTGTTTTTTGGTTGTAATTTCCAGCAAATCTTGTCGTACTGGATTTCCTGTTTTTACGATGCTTTCTTTCGGGAAGAATTTCTCCATATTGTCATACGCTACACATATTTTCCGAGCCTTTTGGCATACCCATTTGTTAGTTACCCCCGCGTGCGAATTTTGTTCCTGAATTACGGTGGGAATACCCAGCCATTGAGCCACTTTAAGCGTGGGTGCTGAGGCATATCCTCCCGTACCAATAACTACATTGGGGCGAAAATCCTTGACAATTTTATATGCTTTCCATAAACTGCTTACCAATTTCAACGGAAACGACAAATTATCTAACGAAAGTTTCCGCTGAATTCCTGAAATCCATAATCCTTTGATAGGATAACCTGCCTGTGGTACTTTTTGCATTTCCATACGGTCGTTTGCTCCTACGAATAGAATTTCAGCATCGGCATCTCGCTTTTTGAGTTCGTTTGCTATGGCTATGGCAGGGTAAATATGCCCTCCTGTTCCGCCTCCTGAGATGATGAATTTTTTCATAAAATCTTCTATAAATAACAAGAACCTATTTACAAATGCTTTTTTTTGTTTACTTTCATTAAAAACTTCTTCGTATGAAGCTATCAGTATTAAAAAAGTGCTTTGTCTTATTCTGGTTTTATCTTTTTTATTTTACCTTTATTAATTTCTTCCATAATGCCTTCCGCCAATTCTTCTTCGACTTCGGCTATTTGTTTATCTTTTTCCATTTGTTGATTACTTGCCCGTTTGCTAGCACTAACTGACAAAATAAGCCCTATCGCCAAACAAGTCATCCAAATAGATGTACCTCCACTGCTTATCAAAGGTAAATTTTGCCCCGTTACAGGAAACAATTCCACAGCAACTCCCATATTTATAAGGGCTTGTAAAATAATCGGGAAGCCAACACCTAATACTAACAACTGCCCGAAGATAGTTTTGGCACTCTGCGATATTGCTACGATTCGGATTAGTAATAATATATAAAGTAACATCACTATAATCGCTCCAAGTGAACCATATTCCTCTGTAATGATGGCATAAATAAAGTCGGACGAGCTTTGTGGCAAGAAATTTTTCATCGTGCTTTTTCCTGCACCTTCACCCAATACTCCACCTTTGGCAATTGCCATTTTAGCTCGTTCTATTTGATAACCTTCTTTCTCATCAGTACTTCCTATGAATGATTCTATACGGCTTACCCACGTATCTACCCTGTTAGGAAACGCATCGGGAAATGCTTTGGCTAATAAAAAGAAAAATACCATTGCAACAATACCTATAAATAGTACCATAAGCAGGTTCTTGATAGGATGTCTACCTATAAAAGCCAAAATCCCGACGGAAGCAGCTACCAATAAGGCTGTAGAAAGGTTAGAAGGTGCTATCAGCCCCACAATAACCGATACAGGAAACCATAAAGGCAGTATAGTTTCAGAAAAAGTAAGTTTTTTCTGATAATTTTCCGCTAAATAGGACGCTACATAAATCATCAGTATTACCAAAGCAAAGGTAGAAGGCTGAAAAGATATACCTACCAAAGGTAATTGAATCCAACGGCTGGCATTTGCTCCTTCAATAGTGGTTCCTTTGAGTGCTGTAAACAAAAGTAACACTGCCGAAAGCACTAATCCTACCTTAGCAATAGGTCTGGAGAAACGATATGGGATTTTATGCACTACATACATAATGATAAAACCAATAATGATAATCACTCCGTGCCGTAGGAAATGCCCCAAGGTAGTTCCCGTGCCTATTACATACACTAAGTTAGTACTTGCACTATACACTGCCAAGAATGAGAACAATGTAAATATCAATACTATTGCCCATATAGCTTTATCCCCTTTTATATTTCGTGCTAACCAGCCTCTCATGGTATAATTCTTCTTTTTTATATAACTTTTCTTGCTTTTATAGCTTTTCTACTTCTTTTTTGAACTGATTTCCTCTGTCTTCATAGTTCTGGAACAAATCAAAACTCGCACAAGCAGGCGAAAGTAACACAGTATCTCCGTTTGTAGCAAACTGACGTGCATATTGCACCGCTTGTTCCATACTTCGTGCCTCTATTACATTGTGTATCACGTTTCCGAAAGAATGTAGAATAGCAGTATTATCAACTCCTAAACAAACTATCGCTTTTACCTTCTCGTGTACATACGGAAGTAGTGGCGTATAGTCGTTTCCTTTGTCTGTTCCGCCTACAATCCAAACCACAGGCGTTTTCATCGTATCCAAAGCAAAGAACACAGAGTTCACATTCGTAGCTTTGGAATCATTTATGTAGGTAACTCCCTCTACAATCTTTACTTTTTCCAATCGGTGAGGCTCTCCTACAAATCCTTTTAAACTTTCCCGAAGTGATTCTTTTCGTACTTTCAAAATATTAGAGGCTATTGACGCCGCCATTGAGTTTTTCACATTATGTTTCCCTTTTAAACTCATTGTTTCTACTTCAATCTCAAATATTTGGTTGTCAATCATAACTTGTATTTTATCGTTTAGACTATATGCTCCTTGTTTTATTTCTTTTTCTAATGAAAATGGTAATTTTTGTGCTTTTATTGGGTGTTTATCCAGCCAAGTTTGTATTATTGGGTCATCGGCATCGTAAATAAAGTAATCAGATTCGGTTTGATGCTCTGTAATACGGAATTTTGATGCGATATAATTCTCCATTTTGTAATCATATCTGTCCAAATGGTCGGGAGTGATGTTCAATAATACTGCAATATGCGGTTTGAAGCTCGTAATTCCGTCCAACTGAAAGCTACTTATCTCCAATACATAATATTCTTTATCATCTTCGGCTACCATTTGAGCAAAACTCTTCCCAATGTTACCCGCTACGCCTACATTTAGCCCCGCTTGCTTTAAAATATGGTAAGTTAGGCTTGTAGTGGTCGTTTTTCCATTGCTACCTGTGATTGCGATGATTTTACCTTGCGTATATCGGTAAGCAAATTCAATTTCTGAAATGATTTCAATGCCTTTTTCCTTTGCTTTACGAGTTATTTCGACCTTATCAGGAATTCCAGGGCTTTTTACAATGCAATCTGCTTGGAATATTCGGTCTTCGGTATGCGTACCTTCCTCCCACTCTATGTTATTCATATTGAGAATATCGGTATATTTGGGGGCAACCCTACCTTTGTCCGAAAGAAATACGCTCCACCCCTTTTTTTTCCCAAGTATGGCTGCTCCTACTCCACTTTCGCCTCCTCCTAATATTACTAATTTCTTCATTTAATCAATATTTTTATTATCCTGAACGTGTAACACGCCTTTTATCTTGGCTAATCGCTTTTTTGTCTTGTCTAATTTTTTTTCTTTGAGGAAAGAAACCACTAATGCGTTGAAATTTTCGTATTTTTCTATGATTTCGCCCTTTTCTTTCTTTATTTTTGTCAATAATTTTTCAGTACTTTCGTTCGGATTGTAATAAACTACCAAAAAATTAGAATGTTCTTTATCCACAATCGGGTTGTCAATGATTTTAAAATGAGGAGCAGGTGTTTTTTTCTCCTTTTCAGTTACCATAAATATCCCTGCGGGAGTTGGTACAATCATTTTTAACTTTGATTTACAACCGATGAAGATCAAAATAAATATCCCGAAGAGAAAAATCTTAGTTATCGTCTTCATTTTCGTTTTCATTTTCAAATTCATTATCTTCATTGCGATTTTCTACGCCTCTATTTTCCAAATTTTGAGCAGAATATATATTCTGAACCCGTTGATAATTGTTCAAAAGCGAGTCAATCTTTTGTGTGGTTGCTGTCGAAGTGCTTTTTTGTTTTAATTGAAGCAATTCTTGCTGTGCAGCTTTGGTAAATTGCGTGATTGCCAACACTTCTGCCACTCCCAATTCTCCATTAAAAAGATTTTCTTGCATATTAGAGATGCGATTTGCAATATTTTGATATTCAACAACCTTTAATGCTACATTTTCGATATTATCCAAATGCTTCGTATTCAAAATTTCGTTGGTTATTGTCTCCAAATTGATGTTTTCAATGATTTTCCCTTTGATTTGGTCTGTATTTTTGTCGATTTCTTGCTCAATTCGCTCAGAACTTTCCGAAACTTCGTTGCTTACATTCTGCACCAACTGGGCAACATTCTCACAAGAAGCCAAAAGCCCCATTCCTAACACTATACTTAATACAATTCGTTTCATATTTGCTATTTTTTTTTAATTATTACCCTTATTTTATTTATAAAAACTCTTTTTTTTTTTTAAATAACCTAATTTTAGTCGGTTAGATTATAA
>JAUNHN010000196.1 GCA_030523915.1 Capnocytophaga sp.
ACAACACTTTTAATGTTGGGGTCCTGGGTTCGAGCCCCAGCCAGGTCACAGAAAAGGTTAAGTTTTATGCTTAACTTTTTTTGTATAAACCTACTTGCCTACGTGGAGAAATTGGTAGACTCGCCATCTTGAGGGGGTGGTGCTGCAAGGCGTGCTGGTTCGAATCCAGTCGTAGGCACTTTTATTATAATTTTACTTTTAGCATTCGCGGATTTCCAGATAAATCGTTTCGTAATTCAAGATGTTTAAAACCTTTATTTTTAAGCATTTTAGAGGTTTCTTCACTTAAATATTGATTGATTTCAAAAAAAAGAATTCCCTTTTCATTGAGTGATTTTATTGCCAAATTTGCAATTTTTTCATAAAAAATAAGTGGATTTTCATTAGGAACGAATAAAGCTATATGCGGTTCATAATTTAGTACATTATTTTGAATTTCTTGTTTTTCCAATTCACGTACATAAGGAGGATTAGATATAATAATGTCGTATTTTCTTGATAGTGAGCAGGTATGCAGAATGTTTTGTTGTATGAAATTAATTTTTACATCGTTCTCTTGAGCATTTTTTTGAGCTATTTCAAGGGCTTTTTCTGAAATGTCTAAAGCATAAACTTTTGCTTTAGGGAGAGCTTTGGCAAGAGAAATTGAAATGCAACCACTTCCACACCCAATATCCAAAATACTAATTTCTTGATTATCACCAATTTCTGATATAGTCCAAGCTACGAGTTCTTCTGTTTCTTGTCGGGGAATGAGTACATTTTCATTGACAAAAAAGCGATTGGAGAAAAATTCAGTTTCTCCTAAAATGTATTGTATCGGTTTTTCGGATTTAAGCTGATTTATAGCATTTAAAATGTTGATTTCAATTGATTTGCTAATTTCTAATTGAGGAGAAAGTAGAATATCTGTTTTTAGAATATTACCATAGAAATCCAATAACATAAAGTAAAAAACCTGAATTTCCTCTTTTGGATATAGGTTATTCAGGTTTTGGTGTATTAATATATTTAACTCTTTGATATTCACTTTGTTAATTGAGTTGTAATTTTTGACCTATTTGCAGACTATTGCTCGTATTTTCATCTAAATTATTGAGTTTCATAATTTGTTGTACAGATATATTCTGTTCTCGTGCAATTTTGTAAACGGTATCTCCTGCTTTTACAGTATAAAATTTTGATTTTGAACTATTTTTATTAATCTCTGTAGTTTTGGGAGAGATTTTAGGAGTGTTTGCTACCTCTACTTTGGTTTCCGAAACATCTACTTTAGTATTTGTTTTTGGAGTACTAATTTCCTGATTTTTAGGATTTAAAACTTGTTGGTCGTATTCATATAATTTGTGTAATTTAATTAGCTGAATGAGTTTTTTGGCATAGCCAGGGTCGGTGGCATAACCTGCTTTTTTCAGTCCGTGAGCCCATCCTTCATAATCATCTGAATCTAATTCAAATAAAAAAGCATATCGGCTACGATTTACCAAAAAAGTGGAATGGTCTTCAAATGACTCAAAGGCATATTTATAACGGCGGAAGCACTCTCCTTTTTCATCATCATCGTGAGTCATAGTCTTGCCTTCCCACGAGGAGTGGCATTTAATTCCAAAATGATTATTCCCGTGTCGTGCTAAGCGTCCTTGTCCCGAACCACTTTCCAATATGGCTTGTGCCAAAGTGATGCTAGCGGGGATTTTATAGCGTTGCATTTCAACCATTGCAATTTCTTTGTAATCTTCAATGTACTTTTTAGTTACACTATTGGTTACTTGAACGGCAGGAGGAATAGCGTGATAATCTTCTTCTGATTTATCGTATTTTTTTGATTTTGAATCAACTATAACAGTTTGTTTTTTCGGAACATTGGTGGTCGTAGAAGGAGGTCTTTGCCCACGATAAGTTACTTTTTTAGGATTTTTTTTGTTCTTGTAATATTTTGATGAACAAGAAGATAAAACTAATAAGGAAAGTAATAAAATGCCTATTTTTTTAACCATAATTCAATATTTCTTTATGTTCTTTGTGTCTTTTTTGGTTTATACCTTGAATTCCTTGTAATCCACCTGTGTGAATGGCTAATATTTTGGAATTTGGTTTGAAATAATTCTTATTTGAAAGTGCAAAAATAGCAAAAATCATTTTACCTGTATATATTGGGTCTAATGAAATTCCTGTTTTTTTGTTAAAATTGTTTAAAAATGAGATTAATTCATCGGATATTTTGGCATATCCGCCGAAATTATAGTCGTGAATAAGTTGCCAATTCGTTTTTTTAGTGTAATTTTTAATAACATCGGACAAAAATTCGCCTTTTAAAGCAGGAAATCCTAATACAATTTGATGTGAAAAACTTGAATTTATTAATCCAGCGATAGTTCCTCCTGTACCTACTGCCGTGCAAATGAAGTCAAATTCGCTATCTTGTTCAGTTAAAATTTCTTCGCAACCTTTTACAGCCAATTCATTGGTTCCACCTTCGGGAATAATGTAAATATCTGAACCGTAATTAGTTTTAATATGATTTAAAAAAAATTCGTTATCTTTATGGCGATAGGCTTCACGAGTTACGAACGAAAATTCCATTCCACATTGTTGGGCAAAGCTCAAGGTAGGATTTTCATCTATTTTTGATGCTAATTCATTACCCCGAATGATGCCTATGGTGTTGAATCCCATAAGTTTACCAGCGGAAGCCGTAGCGGCAATATGATTAGAATATGCTCCCCCAAAAGTGAGTAATGTAGTTTTATTTTCCTTTTTTGCTTGTAAAATATTGTATTTCAGCTTTCGGAGTTTGTTTCCTGAAACAAACAGATGGTTTTTGTCCTCTCGTTTGATATACAAACGTATACCATTGACAAGAGGAATGTCAACGTATTGATTTTCAATAATTAATTTATCGAAATAAAGAGGGTGCATTGTCTGTTCTTTGTTTGAAAAGGCAAAGCTACTAAAATTTATTCATAAGCTAAAATAAAAAATATTAGAGATTAGGAGGTAGAGGAGAAGAAAATGAAAAGCAGATTTTTATTTCACCACAATTAATCAGGTATCGAACCACCTTACCTGCCATTTTGTCATATTTTTTCATTTGGC
>JAUNHN010000197.1 GCA_030523915.1 Capnocytophaga sp.
AACCACCTTTTGGTTTACATATCAAGAGTTTAAATATTGACCTTAATTTTTCTGTACGATTATTTTTACATATTTGTTTTGAATCGGGTAATAATTTGCCTTTTCTAACAACAGTTTACGATAAAAATACAATTTCAGCAAAATATTTAGAATATCATATCCGAGCCATTGCTACGCCTGCTGGGGTTCTGTTTTGGAAGAAATACTAAACAAATTGAAATAAACATACTTAAATTATATGAACAAAACGCTATTTTTACTAATCATTGCACTCTTTGGAGTTTCCAAAATATTAGCTCAGGACAAAGCATATCAATTCTCGTTGGAAGAAGCCATACAATTCGCCATTGAAAACAATCGAAGTGCTAAAAATACAGCATTAGATATAGAAGTTGCCCGAAAAAAGAAATGGGAAGCCACTGCTATGGGACTGCCTCAACTAAGTGCCAAAGTAGATTATCAACATTTTCTAAAACAACAAATTACACTTATTCCTGCAGAATTCTTCGGGGGACAACCAGGAGAGTTTGCCGAAGCCACTTTCGGGACAAAGCAAAACGTAAACGCTTCGGCTACATTATCGCAACTGATTTTTGACGGCTCCTACATCGTTGGGCTACAAAGTGCCAAGGTGTATTTACAAATATCCCAACTTGCCAAACAGAAAAACGACATTGAGCTACGCAAAACCATCGTCGATGCCTATGCAAACGTGCTTTTGTCCGAAGAAAGCATTCGTATTTTGGAAGAAAACAAGCTCGTGTTAGAGAAAAACCTTCACGAAACGAAAGCTCTCTTCGAGAATGGTTTAGGCGAAGAAGAAAACGTAGAACAATTACAGATTACCCTCGCCAATACCAACAATAACCTTAACAATACCAAACGCCTGTACGACCTTTCCAAGAAGATGCTTAACATCTCCTTAGGGTTGGATTTGGAAACCGACGTAATGCTCAAAGACAACCTTGAAACTATCACCCAAAACGTAGTTATTGACAACATCAAAAACGAAAATACCTTCAACCTCGATGCCAATATTGATTTCAAAATCGCAGAGAACACTTTGCACTCCCAAGAGCTACTCCTGAAATACGAAAGAAGCCAATCACTCCCCAAACTAAGTGCTTTCCTCAACGGCGGGTACAACGCCTATGATGATAAATTCACTTTCTTGGACACCAACCGCCGATGGTTCGGAATGGCGTTAGTGGGGGTCAGTCTGGAAATTCCTATATTCAGTTCAGGAATGCGTTCGAGCAAGGTACAGCGGTTCAAAATCGAGGTAGAGAAATCAAAAAATGACTTCGAGCAAACCAAGCAACAGCTCTTATTACAGCACAACAAGGCACAAAGCGACCTGCAATTCGCCATCGAAGAGCATCAAACCCTGCAAGAAAACTTAAACTTAGCCAAACGAATCGAATCCAAGAACCAAATAAAGTTCCGCGAGGGATTGGCAACAAGTTTCGACCTCAGACAAGCTCAAATACAGCTCTATACCGCTCAGCAACAGTTTTTGCAATCAATGGTCAATGTGCTAAACAAAAAGGAAATTCTAAAATCATTACAACTTAATTAAGATGAAATACATTCAATTATCAGTCATTACTTCCGCCTTATTGGTAGCCGTTTCCTGCGGTAATACCTCACAAGAGCAATCTATGGAGCAGCTTCTCTCAAAAGGCTCTAAGGAAGAAATCCAGCAGAAGCGAGATGCACTTATGATGCAAATCAAAGAACTCGAAGCACAAGTTGCAACGCTCGATGCTTCCCTAACAAAGTTCAGCAATGGGGAGGGTAGCAATCAGCTGTTAGTTTCGCTTTTAGAGGTGAAGGACACGCTCTTCAACCATTTTTTAGAGCTACAAGGTACGGTGAAAACCGAGCAGAATATCACTTTAAATGCCGAATACGGCGGGGTACTTCAACGCATACACGTAAGTAAAGGGCAACACGTAAAGCAAGGGCAACTCCTTGCCAGTATTGAGGACGGCGGTATTTCGCAACAGTTGTCCCAGCTGAAAATACAAGCCGAATTAGCCAAAACCACCTTCGAGCGTCAAGCCCGTTTGTGGGAAAACAAAATAGGCTCTGAGATACAGTATTTACAAGCCAAATCCGCCTATGAAAGCCAACAAAGTGCCGTAGAGCAAATGCAGCGACAGGTAGCCAAAGCCAGTATCTACGCTCCTTTTGCAGGAGTTATCGATGATATTATTACCGACAAGGGCGTAGTGGTTTCGCCCGGTATGCCTATTATTCGGTTAGTGAATTTATCGAATATGTATCTTGAAGCGGAAGTTCCCGAGCAGTACATTACGCACGTGCGAAAGGGTACACAAGCCAAAGTTGATATTTCGGTACTGAACACCCAGCTCGATACGAAAATAAGTCAGGTAGCGAACTTCATCAACCCCGATAACCGTTCGTTCCGTATCGAAATACAGCTCCCTAACCAGCAAGGGCTTATCAAACCCAATATGACGGCTCGCCTACACGTGAATGATTATCAAAACCCCAAAGCGATTTTGCTTCCGCTCGACGTTATTTCGGAAAATGCCGAAGGAGAACAATTCGTATTCGTTGCAAAACCTACGTCCGACAATCAATATACTGCCGAGCGTATCGTGATTACCACAGGGAAAAGCCAAGGGGGATACACCGAAATTCTTTCGGGATTGCAAAAAGGCGATAAAATCATTAAGGAAGGTGCCAGAAGCGTTCAGCAAGGGCAGAAAGTATCTTTCATCAAGAATTAACTAAAACAAATCAAAATTTACCCAACCAACAACCATATCGGGCAAACTTTAATTTACCTTTACGCAAACAAACACAATAGCAAACAACATCTGTTCTTTGACATATAAAATGGGTCTCTTTACATTTATTCATTCCTTGTTATAACTTTATTTTTATTTTTTTACGTATTACGCTTGTTTTTTATCAAATTATTATATATCTTTGGCAAAAATCTTTTCGTATAGAAAAAAACAGAGATGTATATTAAAAAACTAAAAAAGTTAGTTATCAATTCGTATTCATCTTATCACAGATAAATAGT
>JAUNHN010000026.1:0-2632 GCA_030523915.1 Capnocytophaga sp.
TCGTCCGTTCTACGGACTAGAAAGAGCGTAATATTATGAATATCAATATATTAAATGGAAATGTTCATTTTGGTCAGGTGCTTATTACCAAAGAAATAAGCCGAGACGAAATGCAAAATCGCTATCCAAAAGCTGAAATTTGGGATGTGAAAACGGGTTCTTTTTGGCTTTATTTTCACAACATCGCCCTTGATGAGTTGATTTGGCAGGTATCGGTGTGTTATTTTCATCAAGCGTTAAAAATGATTGTCCTTGAATTTCGCCATTCATCTGAAAAGCCATTTTCGTGGGAAGATTGGTCAGAAGAGAGCGAACTTGCTCAATTAAAACGCTATCAAAACTGGATTGCGGAGCATATCGGCACACAAACGCAATTTGATTGGGGAAAGATAGAAGCCACATACAACCCAAAAGACGGCACATCTAAAATCGTTTTATCCTATCATTAACCATAAAATAAAGTGAAATTATGGAAAATTTTAACATCGCCACCGATATTGACACCGATATATTTTTTGCCATTCGCAAGTTTTTGATAGACAACGATTGGAACATCAAAGCCGAATACGACCCTGAAATCTTTGACAAAGCCATTGATTTTGACTATTATCTGTTTGAAAAACAAGGCGAAAGCATAGAAATGGTTTGGGACATTTGGTGTCGTGGCGAAATAAAAACCAGCGATACGCTGTTTGCATTTTTGGCAAAGCAATTTGGCTGTGAATTTCGTTTCGGCAACCCCACCAATTTTAAAGATGTACAAAGAAAATCGCCTTTGTATAAGCGGTATTGAACGCATAGCGTTCCTTTGATATTTTGACAAATTTTATTCGTTTCGTTGTAGGGGCAAATCACATTTGCCCAACACAAAAATATTAGGGCTTATGTAATAAGCCCCTACGGATTGCGTTTGAAAAACCGTGTCTTTCAATATTTTTTGTAATTTTGTAAAATTGAATAATCGCCAGCGGTGGCTCACCGCCTTTGTAAAAAAGGTACAAAAAATGAGATATACCAAACTTGATTGCGAACACGAGCTTGATGACGAACCGATAGTTTATATTTCGGCATTTGATGAATTTGGCGATGAGCAATACCGTGTGGAGATTTTTAGGTGTGGTAAAAGGCTCTATGCCGACCGCTCTAATGCTCCCGAAGATGACATTTGGCTGGATAATCTTACACTTGCCGAAGTGTTGGCTTTGACCGACCCCGAAGACGAATTTTTTAGCGTAGAAATAGACAAAGAAACCTTTGAACAATATTGGAATGTCCCTGAAAATGAAAAGTTTAAAGGTAATTGATAACTTTTTTAGCTGAATATAAGTGATTTAAAATTGGAAAAGTAATAAAATGAAAGACAAGCAATTAGAAACGATTTTATTTGAAAGTACTATTGTGGATATTGATTTTAGCCATTGGCAAAAGTCGGTAGATTTGGTGATTTTATCGGTGTGGGATTGTTTTAATGACGATATTTTTCCTGCGTTTGAATTAAAGAAAATCAGCTTTAAAAATAGCAGTAAATTTTCATTGAATTTGCTGGATAATTATTCCGATGAAGTCAATATTTATCGTGGTATCAGCGTAAATAATGCGACTATCAAAAAGACAGGCGGCTCTTTACACATTGCAATATCCGTTGAAACTTCATCGCTGATTGACATCGTTTGTTCGCATTATGAAATAGAGAAAATTGAGCAAGATATTCAAGATAATTTTATGAATAATTTTAAAAAACACGGAAAAATTGAATTTTTATCCATAAAATCGTAATATAAGCACAAAGTGTCTTTTAATATTTTTGACAGTAAAAACATCGCCAAAGTTTGGAACTTTGGCGATGTTAAAGAAATTAAAAAATGAGTACCTATACCTTTGACTGTTACGGCTTGGAAATTAAAAATGGCAAAACATTTGCCTTTGCCCAAGACCCTTTTCCTTTGGAGCAAAATTGCGATGTGGTGGCATTTGACCGTTCAACATTACGCCTTTGGTACGATGACGGCACGAAATTGGCAGCATACAGCCCTGCTTTTGATTGCCTATATATAGACAGCCAAAATCTTAGCCTAACGCTTTGGATTTCAGAACAAAACCGCATAGATGATGGCTATAAAAACGGCTTTTCTGCCATTGAAATTCGGCTAATGAAAAACGAATTGTTATTGTCTTTGGCAAAGTTTTTCGCCTTTGATAAAATGATACACAATATTTTTTAAAAGAGATTTATTATACACAAAAATTTAAACATTCCAGCTCGTTATTTTGAGCTTGTAGAAAAGTACCAAGACTTCTATGGTAAAGCCGAATACGACCAATATGGCTATGAATTGGAAACAGAATTGAATATTTTCTTTGAAAATAAAGACGATATTTTAGATGAAAGTTCTCAATTACCAGAATTTTTTCCTATTTCAGAAAAAGACAGTGATGATTTTGAACCTGAGAATGAATACGACTTGGGCTATATTACCGATTTTTCAAAGATTTTGGCTTTTGGTATGAATGGTTCGGGAAATTACTATGCGATGGATTTTAGCGAAAATTCAGACAATCCACGCATTATTTATTGGGACGATTTTGATTTACGCTGGCGAATTATTGCCGATAATTTAGACGAATTTTTTGC
>JAUNHN010000026.1:2732-15801 GCA_030523915.1 Capnocytophaga sp.
ACGATTTTGATTTACGCTGGCGAATTATTGCCGATAATTTAGACGAATTTTTTGCCTTATTTAAAGAAGAAGATTTGTAAAATATGAAACCCCTTGATTTTTATTTATTTGTCGTTCGTGTGAGTGAAGCGAATTTAGAAAGCTACGAACGCTATATTTTGGACGATGAGACGCATTGTTCGTTATTTTTTCAGGAATTGGGCATTACCGATTTAAAATATTTGCCCAAAGAAAAGTCGTATAATTACGGTATGGAAATGCTGATGCCCGATTTTCGCTATGAATTTCCGATAAGTGAAATGTTTAAATTTTCGGTATTAAAAAAGGACGATTTGCCTTTGGTAGAAAAATTTTGCTCCGAAAAAAACATCGCCCCCAATTCGTATATGATTGTCTATAAGCAAGATATAAAGTTGAGTGATGATTTTCAGCTGTCATTTCCCAATTTTTATTTTGTGGGAAAATTTACAATGAGCGAAGCAGGAATGAAAAACGAACAACTGGCAAATCCGCATTTGTTTTAAAGCGAAAATCGCCATTTTTTAATTGCAATGGCGTATATTTGAAATTTTTATTTTATTTAATTTAATTTTCAAAAGAGAAAAGTGATGAAAAATATTTTTAATGAACTGAAAACCAAACTTTCCAAAGCTATTTTACACGATGTTAAACTTTTATTGGCTATGTATCCTGATAAACGATTTTACGGATTAAATCTTGCTACCGACAGCAGTTGTCAATCTGTATATTTGGCATTGAGCAGTTATGAAGGTTTGCAACAGAAAGCAGTAAATGAAAACTATGCTTCAACAGATGAAATGAAATTTTTAGCGTGGTTTTTAGAAGATGTAAATATCGATGAATTGGGTGAAAATAGTCAAATCAACCAAGTGAGTGAATATTTGTTTTACAATGAAGATGTTTTTCATTCTCAATATGAAGACCAATATGGAGAAGATTATTTTGACCAATATAAAGATGATATTGTAGCTATTTTTTGTGAAGCATTTGAAGAATCCGCTGTTTTAGAACTATTTGATAATGAGATTTTTATCTGTATTTCTGACAGTGAATCCGATGAAAAATTGGAAAATTTAACTTCTGAAAGATTAAATTCCAAAGAAAAACATCAACTTTTTTTAAAGCGATTTGACGAATGGATTTTATAAATTTATAATTAAAAATTAGATTTTAATTTTCAAAAGAGAAAAATATGACTTGGCACAAATTTGATAAAGGCAAAACTTTGGGCAAAAAAGGCTCAGAAAATGGCGGTATTAAATGGAATTTAGCGTTAAATTTTTAAAAATTTCAAAAGAGAAAAGCAATGAGCAAAAGTAAGTATAATTATCTGCGGATTTATGCCAATATGGGCAAAAAATCTTACGATGACAGCGAAAAGGCGACACTTGTAAAATCATTGGTGGAAATTGCCGAGCGTTTTTGTACGCCGAATGAATTACGATACGATATTACGGGGGCTGGATATGGCATTTCCAAAGGCAGTCCGTATTGTATGGCAAAAACTTTTTGGGATAAATTGAACAAAAAAGGCTATCAAAATATGGAAGGCATTAGCATTGTTCATCAAGATGAGATGTCGTTTCGTTTGTATTGTATGCTGATTTTAAATGAGAGCGATGATTCTCGTTTGGATATGGATATTTTTTGGGAAAATCAGGGAAGTTATGACAGCGAAAATGCCTTGAAAATCGCACACGAGCTTCATAACATACTGAAAATCAACTATGCTTATGGTTATATTGGCGATAAAAACTTGCGAAGTAGCGAATGGGTAAATAAACAAACTTGGTTTAGTAGCACTTCTTATATTCCCAAAGAAATCAAAGCGTGGGAAGAGAAAATTTCGGACATTCCAAAGGGTGCATACAGACCACTTTTTGATTTTAATATACTCAATATCAATCAAATAGAAAAAATCACCGAACCGACAACGCTTTTTGTCAAAAAACCATTTGCAAACGAATTGGAAATTTGGATAAAAGCCAAATAAAAATTTTTAAATGAAAAACGATGAACATCAAACAAGCACAATTAGACATTTGTTCTAAATACAATTCTGAATTTGAGCAGCTTATGCCCGATGAAATGGTTGCCATAGCCTTGGACAGCATTGGTAAAATGCCGATTACGGGCGTTCGTGAAACGCTTAAAAACGGACAATCTGTGTCGTGGTATATCTATTGTGGCGACTACTCTGCCGATACGGATTTTTATAAACCTGTGCATTGGGTGCATTTGATAGAAATACTCCCACAGGTCATTCCCTATTTGGGTTTGTCAAAGGGCTTTCGGTTTATTATTGACGATGACGGCTATGAAGATGTTTGGTATCAAGGCGAAGAATAATTTTCAAAAATTTTAAATCAGAAAACTATGCAAACCATAAAATCCAATCCTAAAACCAACGCCATCATTTATGCCAAGACACAAGAAATCGGCAAGGCAATGCTGTCCGTGGGCGATTTTACGATGGGCGGTGTGGTGGGTGAATTTTATCCCAATGCGTTTTATAGCACTCATATTCAGCCGCTTATATGGGAATTTTGGGACAAAGACCATCAAAATCAACATTCATTTTTTTGCGACCAATTACAACTCACGGTGCAACTGGCAAATGGGCTTTTTTTGTTGCCTTTGGGCGGTGTGTGGATTGTGGATTTTTTAAGCGATGAACCCTATAAGCACTTGGAAATGAGCGGTGTCAATACTTGGGTGATTGAAAATTATCTTATTGAAAACAAAGCACTTACACTCAAAAATACTTGGCAAATTATTGACATTACAGAAAAGAAATATTTAGAGCGAACTTTTCGTAAAACGCATTATCAAAATGGATTTCAAAGCGATAATTTTTCTGCTATTTTTAAAAATGCCAATCAGCAAATCGTTTTTGAAATTCAGCACGAACGCATAGAGCAAAGTTATTGCATTGTCAATCAATCAGATATGACACAAATAAATCCGATAGAAAGTATAGATAAATTAAACGAGATATAATGAAACCGATAGAATTTGACGACATTCCCGATGAAGTTTTTATTGAAGATATTTTGGAATTGACCGAGAGTATCAACGATGAATTTCCCCAGTGGCTCACAGCAATTGAGAAAAAATTAGGGGTAAATCCTGCACATATCCGCTTTACCAACTTTGTAGAAAACACCGATGATGAGACTTCGCCCATAGAATTTGCAGGGTATTTTTACGATGTTTTCAGCCAAAAAATGTACGAATACCAACAAGAAAAGGCGATATTTACTTTTTGGCAAGTGGATATAAAAACCTTGACGATAAAGGATACGCACAGTTTAAGGGTGTTGCATTTGTTAGACATATAATGTCTTTTGATATTTAAAAATATGCGTTTTGTCGCAGGGGCGACACGAGCGAAGCGAACTGGCGAAGCAATTGAATACGCCCAATAAATTCCGTTAAATACATATTAGGGCGTAAGCATTACGCCCCTACAACGGATTGCGTTTAAAAATCCGTGTCTTTCAATATTTTTTGTAATTTTGTAAAATAATCGCCTGCGGTGGCTCACCGCTCGGTGCTACCGACTTGTAAAATACCTTTTTACCCAACTAAGGAGAAGAAAATATGAACTTTCAACTACCAAATATAGATAAAGAATTTGGCGAAAATTTTGAAGAAAATGCCCGTCAAGTGATTTTAAAATCTCGTCAAAATTTTGATGAAAATTTATTGCAATCTTTTAAATTTACAAAAAATAGCGACCAAAATTTTGATGAAAATTTTTATCAAAAACAAGCTCTTGTCTTGATTTTATCTACGGATTTTAACAGCCAAGACAAACCGCTTATTCGTTGGCTCATTTGTGATTTTTGTAAAAGCATTCAGGCTGGTTTTTGGGTGGATTTGCGTTCGGTGATGGCATTGCTCGGCTTTATGCTTTATAAAAATATGGAAAACAGCGACTTGCCTTTTTTGTATATGACCAAGTTTGAAGCCTGTTCTGACAGTGCTTTTTCGGTGGATATTGAGATTGTTTTGGGTTTTGATGAACAGCAAAGCATTGATTATCTGAACGATAACAAAAAAGCCAATCCGCAATACAAGAAAATCATTCAAACCATTAAAAAATACAGCAAAAACAAAACTACACCATTTAGAACCTATGCTGAATATTGTGATTTCTTTGAGAATTATCGTTTTGCCATTCGCCAAGAACAAATTGCCGAAGATTGTGGTTTAATTGAATGGGAATAATACACACCAAACGCACACCGTTTTTCATTATTGTTTGATACGCTAAAACCATCGTCAAAGTTCCAAACTTTGACGATGGACACACCGTGTCTTTTAAAATTTTTAATTATCTTTGTAAAATAGAAATTTAAAACACCCATACAAAAGCCCCTCTCTTTCGGAGAGGGGTTGGGGAGAGGAACTTATGAAAACATCACCACAAATAGAGCGTATCAATCAAAAGCTCGTTTTAGCCAAAAAAGCCGACCCAAAATGCAAAATTTTTGGGGCAAATCATCATAAATACCACATCAATCCGCCTGTGAGCGAATCGCAAGTGCTTGATTTTGAAGCCAAATATAAGGTGCGTCTGCCAGAATGCTACCGAGCCTTTGTGCTTGGGGTGGGCGATAAAAAAGCCAAGCAAAAAGAGCAGATGGTAGGGGCGTTCTATGGGCTGTATGCCTTTGGCGAGAGCGTGGGCGAGTTGGTTGATGATGCCGAGAAACGCTTAAAAGAGCCGTGCCTGTTGTCGCCAAAAATGAGCGATGGCGAGTGGGAACAGCTCACCGCCCCCATTCAGGCACTTTTTGCAAAATACAGTGAGCTAGGCGATGACGACAGCGATGATTTGGACGAACAAATTGAGCAAAAATACGGCGAACTCTTTGCTGGGCTTTTGCCCTTGGGGACGCAGGGCTGTTCGTATTCGCACGCTTTGGTGCTGACGGGCGAGTTTGCAGGGCGTGTGGTCAATGTGGATAACGAGCTACAAAAACCCATTTTTTGCTTTGAAAACAACTTTCTGGACTGGTACGAACGCTATTTGGACGAAGTGATTTCTGGCGAATTGCTGGGCGGCGGTTGGTTTGGCTATTATCGTGGCGAATCTACCCAAGAATTGCTACAACTCTATGAAAATTCTAATGATTCTGACGAAAAACAAGACTGTATCAACGCTCTTTTGCACAAAAATCCGCCTTTATCCGCCGAAATTTTAGCCAAAATAGAACAACTTATCCAAAAAAATGATGAAAACCAAAGCGATTTGGTAGAAATTTTGGCTCAATCAAGCTACAAACGAGCCAAACCGCACCTTTTGGCATTGCTCAACAGCGATGAAAAGCGTGTTTATCAGTGTTTGCATCGCTATTTTGATGAAAAAAAGCCTGAATGGATAGACATTGTCAAAGAGCGACTGGCGAATATCGCTGATGAAGAGACTTTTCGCTTTGCCACTTATGTTTTGACCGCCAAAAAGGGCGATTTTGGGGTGTTTGTCGTGCCTTTTACCCAGCATTCTGACCCCAAAATGCAAATCACGGCATTTTACACCCTTGGGCAAAGCCAAAACAAGCAAAACTACCTAAACGCCTTTATTGACGGGCTACACAGCGATAATGCCGATGTGGTGCGAACTGCCTTGCAGGGACTTTCGGACATCACAGACAGACGACTTTTGCCTTATTTTAAAGCCGTTGCCGAGCGTTTCCCCACCAATGACGACTATGTCCTAACCGCTCTCAATCATTGTTTAAAACCTTTTGGTTTGGATAATCAGAGTGTTTTGGATACATAGGACACACGGTGGCTTTTGAATGCAAAGTGTTTTTTGATATTTAAAAATATGCGTTTTGTAGGGGTTAATCGCAATTAACCCAAAATGTATAAAAGGGCAAATTACAATTTGCCCCTACGGATTGCGTTTAAAAATCTGTGTCTTTTAAAATTTTTATTATTTTTGTAAAAAACTCCCATCTCCTTCGGAGAGGGGTTGGGGGTGAGGACTAACTGCCAGCGGTGGCTCACCGCTCGGTGCTACCGACTTGTAAAATACCTTTTTACCCAACTAAGGAGAAGAAAATATGAACTTTCAACTACCAAATATAGATAAAGAATTTGGCGAAAATTTTGAAGAAAATGCCCGTCAAGTGATTTTAAAATCTCGTCAAAATTTTGATGAAAATTTATTGCAATCTTTTAAATTTACAAAAAATAGCGACCAAAATTTTGATGAAAATTTTTATCAAAAACAAGCTCTTGTCTTGATTTTATCTACGGATTTTAACAGCCAAGACAAACCGCTTATTCGTTGGCTCATTTGTGATTTTTGTAAAAGCATTCAGGCTGGTTTTTGGGTGGATTTGCGTTCGGTGATGGCATTGCTCGGCTTTATGCTTTATAAAAATATGGAAAACAGCGACTTGCCTTTTTTGTATATGACCAAGTTTGAAGCCTGTTCTGACAGTGCTTTTTCGGTGGATATTGAGATTGTTTTGGGTTTTGATGAACAGCAAAGCATTGATTATCTGAACGATAACAAAAAAGCCAATCCGCAATACAAGAAAATCATTCAAACCATTAAAAAATACAGCAAAAACAAAACTACACCATTTAGAACCTATGCTGAATATTGTGATTTCTTTGAGAATTATCGTTTTGCCATTCGCCAAGAACAAATTGCCGAAGATTGTGGTTTAATTGAATGGGAATAATACACACCAAACGCACACCGTTTTTCATTATTGTTTGATACGCTAAAACCATCGTCAAAGTTCCAAACTTTGACGATGGACACACCGTGTCTTTTAAAATTTTTAATTATCTTTGTAAAATAGAAATTTAAAACACCCATACAAAAGCCCCTCTCTTTCGGAGAGGGGTTGGGGAGAGGAACTTATGAAAACATCACCACAAATAGAGCGTATCAATCAAAAGCTCGTTTTAGCCAAAAAAGCCGACCCAAAATGCAAAATTTTTGGGGCAAATCATCATAAATACCACATCAATCCGCCTGTGAGCGAATCGCAAGTGCTTGATTTTGAAGCCAAATATAAGGTGCGTCTGCCAGAATGCTACCGAGCCTTTGTGCTTGGGGTGGGCGATAAAAAAGCCAAGCAAAAAGAGCAGATGGTAGGGGCGTTCTATGGGCTGTATGCCTTTGGCGAGAGCGTGGGCGAGTTGGTTGATGATGCCGAGAAACGCTTAAAAGAGCCGTGCCTGTTGTCGCCAAAAATGAGCGATGGCGAGTGGGAACAGCTCACCGCCCCCATTCAGGCACTTTTTGCAAAATACAGTGAGCTAGGCGATGACGACAGCGATGATTTGGACGAACAAATTGAGCAAAAATACGGCGAACTCTTTGCTGGGCTTTTGCCCTTGGGGACGCAGGGCTGTTCGTATTCGCACGCTTTGGTGCTGACGGGCGAGTTTGCAGGGCGTGTGGTCAATGTGGATAACGAGCTACAAAAACCCATTTTTTGCTTTGAAAACAACTTTCTGGACTGGTACGAACGCTATTTGGACGAAGTGATTTCTGGCGAATTGCTGGGCGGCGGTTGGTTTGGCTATTATCGTGGCGAATCTACCCAAGAATTGCTACAACTCTATGAAAATTCTAATGATTCTGACGAAAAACAAGACTGTATCAACGCTCTTTTGCACAAAAATCCGCCTTTATCCGCCGAAATTTTAGCCAAAATAGAACAACTTATCCAAAAAAATGATGAAAACCAAAGCGATTTGGTAGAAATTTTGGCTCAATCAAGCTACAAACGAGCCAAACCGCACCTTTTGGCATTGCTCAACAGCGATGAAAAGCGTGTTTATCAGTGTTTGCATCGCTATTTTGATGAAAAAAAGCCTGAATGGATAGACATTGTCAAAGAGCGACTGGCGAATATCGCTGATGAAGAGACTTTTCGCTTTGCCACTTATGTTTTGACCGCCAAAAAGGGCGATTTTGGGGTGTTTGTCGTGCCTTTTACCCAGCATTCTGACCCCAAAATGCAAATCACGGCATTTTACACCCTTGGGCAAAGCCAAAACAAGCAAAACTACCTAAACGCCTTTATTGACGGGCTACACAGCGATAATGCCGATGTGGTGCGAACTGCCTTGCAGGGACTTTCGGACATCACAGACAGACGACTTTTGCCTTATTTTAAAGCCGTTGCCGAGCGTTTCCCCACCAATGACGACTATGTCCTAACCGCTCTCAATCATTGTTTAAAACCTTTTGGTTTGGATAATCAGAGTGTTTTGGATACATAGGACACACGGTGGCTTTTGAATGCAAAGTGTTTTTTGATATTTAAAAATATGCGTTTTGTAGGGGTTAATCGCAATTAACCCAAAATGTATAAAAGGGCAAATTACAATTTGCCCCTACGGATTGCGTTTAAAAAATCGTTTCTTTCAATATTCCTGACCGAAAAATATAAATTTTATCCAAAAACTAACAAAAAAGGCTATCTTTGCCCTTGATTTAAAATTTCGGTATGAACGCGTATTTGGAAATTATCATTCGCAGTTTGGTGGTTTATCTCTTTATAGTGATGGGGCTTCGGCTTTTTGGCAAAAATCAACTCTCGCAGCTTAACGCGGGTGATATTGTGCTTTTACTACTGATTTCCAACGCAGTACAAAACGCTATGGTGGGCGAAAACACCTCTTTGGAAGGCGGACTTTTGGCGGCTTTTGTGCTTTTTTTAGTTAATTTACTTCTGAAAAAATTTATGCTTCATAATGCTAAAATAAAACAACTGGTAGAGGGCAAACCTGAGATTTTGGTGCGTGATGGCATCGCCGATTTGAGCAAAATGAAAACAGAGGAAATCTCTATGGAAGAGCTGGAAGAAAGCATTCGCGAACACGGTGTGGAAAGTATAAAAAGTGTTAAATTAGCCATTTTGGAGGTTGATGGCAACATTAGCATCATCGCCACCGACCACAACGAGCAAACCCAATTTTACAGAAACCGCCGAAAACACGTTAAAAAATCGCGTAAATTTTAATTTTTTTGAGTGCTTTTTAAAGAAAATACAAATTTTATCCCAAAAAATAAAAAAAGGTTACATTTCTGTAACCTTTTCTTTTTACTCTTCTATGTTTTTAAGTCCCATCAGTAGGGCGTACGCTCCTTTGGTTACTACTTTTTTGTTTGCCAAAACGGTGGGATTTTTTATCTCGGTGTAGCCGTTTTCCGTTACGCCTATTTCCACCTCTAACATACTGAATGTCTTGGGTTTAACCTCTTCAAAAACATACTGTTTGCCTTCCCAAGTTACCACCGCATCTTCCGAAATGGCTGTGGTTTGCTTGGCGTTGGTCTCTATTTCGGCGTTCATAAAACTGCCCGTTACAAGGCTTTTATCCGCGTTTTCAAACTGACAATGTACTGAAACTGAGCCATCTGCGTTGTAGTTTTCGCCTATCAAAACTATTTTGGCAAGGTACTTTTTTTCAGGATTTTGGTTCAGATACGCATAAAGCGGTTGCCCTACTTTTATTTGTGCTAAATCTTTCTCAAAAACATTCAGAATCAAGTACTTATCATTGGTATTGATGATGTTAAAAAGCCTATCCGTAGGCGAAATATACTGCCCCAAACTGATATTCACCGCCGAAATATAGCCCGAAATCGGAGCTTTTACCACCACATTTTTCTGAATATTTCCAGCACTCACATTGGCAGGATTGATGCCCAAAATTCGCAATCGCTCTTCCAAAGCCTTTAAAGTAACCGACTGATTTTCAGCATCTCGCTGGGCTAATTGCGTTACCTTTTCGCTACTGGCATTCTCCTCATTTAGGGCTTTCTGACGCGTGTAATCCTGTTGCGAATACGCCAAATTGGACTTGGTAAGCAAATAATCCTGCTGAAGCTGCACCAGTTCAGGGTTTTCCAAAACCGTAAGCACATCGCCTTTATTCACAAAATTGCCCTCCATAAGCCGAGAAACACGCACATAACCACCGCTGGGAGCCGAAACACTCGCCGTGCCTTTGGGCGGAATTTCCACTTTTCCTGAGAGAATTATTTTCGTAGAAAGCTCCTTATCGCTCAGATTTTCAGCCTTTATTCCTGCGTTTTTCAGTTGTAAGTCCGTGAGTGTGATTTGGTTAGCATCAGCCGAAACCGCAAAATTTTCCGCTTGTTTTTTATCTTCCGAGCAAGATAAAACCAAAAATCCTAAAAGTATTAAAACTATATTTTTCATTTTGTTCTTCTGTATTTAATTGATAATCAATGTTATTCGCTTTCCGACAAGCTGTTGAGTTCTATGATAACGCTGTTGAGTTCATTCAGTTGGTTAATGTGTTGATTCTGAATGTCTAACGCCTGATTCATCACCATAGTCCATTCTAAAAAGTTGATTTCTCCGCCGTAAAACTGTCGGTTGGCGGTTTTTATAATTTTCTCCGAATTGGCAAGTCCCTCATTTTCATAGTATTCCACTTCTGTTTTTAGTTTTTCGTAGGTTTTATAAAGGTCTTGCCCTTGTTTTTTTAGGGTCAAAAGAGCCATTTCTTTGTTGTTTTCGGCGATTTTTTGGTTGATTTCCTGACCTGCAATCACGGCTTTTTGTCCAGCGTTAAAAATCGGAATGTTGATGCCCACCAAACCGCCATGCAAACGCGAAGAACCGTAATCTCTGAGCATACTCATATTGTTGTAACCTACACTAAACGAGGGAGATAGCTTTGATTTTTCCGCCAAAAGCCGTTTGTCTTCTACATTTTTCTGCTGTTCTAATTGTTGTATAATCGTATGATTATCAATATTTTGCAAATCAAATGAAAGATTTAGTTTAGTGAATTTCTTCGCTTCGTTGGTGTAAATTGTGCCATCGTTTATCAAAATTCCGAGCTGTTGCAAGGCGATTTCTCGGTCTTTTTTCAGGTTGTTGAGTTGTATATTTGCCTGATTTTTAAGACTTTCGGCAGAGGTTTTCTCCAAAATATTGCTTTCGCCTTTTTGAAGCCTTACATTGGCTCTCTCCAAATATTTCCCGTAAATGCTATCTACTTTGGTAAGCAATTTTTCTTTCGCGTCAAAGTAATGCAACTGATTGAAAATGAGCGATAACTGCTTTTTTAGTTGCCATTTTTGAAGATTCAGCCCGATTTGCGAAGCCTTCCATTCTTCTATCAAAACTTGTTTTTGCTTTTTGTAAAACCCTGGCAATCTGAATGTTTGCGAAACCGTAAATCGATTATCCACATCTTTGGAATTAAACTGCCCAAACTCCCCAGCAAGGCTCAACGGGTCTATCATCGCCCCAGATTTTTTCATTTTTTCCTGATAATTCAGCTTTAAATTTGCTCCTTTTATCTCCAAATTGTTTTCCAAAGCCTTTTCAAGGGCGTTTTCAAAGGAAATTGGCGTTTGAGCATTTATCGTGTTTATTCCTAAAAATAGGAAAAATATTTTAACTAATGTTTTCATTTTCAGCTTGTTTTAATTGTTTTTGTGTTCTTTTTTCCACCCAAATATAAAGTATCGGCAAGAGGAAAAGCGTAAGCAAAGTTGCCAAGAGCAAACCGCCGATAACCACCGTAGCCAAAGGTCTTTGCACCTCTGCTCCCTCGCCTGTGCTTATCGCCATTGGAAGAAATCCGAGCGATGCCACAAAGGCGGTCATCAGTACAGGACGAAGGCGATTTTTTCCTCCTATTTTTATTGCATCTTCCAGAGTATCAGTCATTTCCCTTTGTCGGTTAAATTCCGCCACCAGCACAATTCCGTTGAGAACCGCCACGCCAAAAAGTGCGATGAAGCCGACCCCAGCCGAGATGCTAAAATTCATATCGCGAAGCCACAGAGCCAAAATCCCACCGATAGCCGAAAGCGGAATCGCCGTGAAGATGAGAAGCCCGTATTTTAGCGAACGAAAAGTGAAGTAAAGCATCAGCAAAATCAAGAGCAAACTCACTGGTACTGCGATAGATAGGCGGTCTTTGGCTTGTTGTAAATTCTCAAAAGTTCCGCCGTATTTTATGAAATATCCTGCGGGAAGTTTCAAGTTTTGCTCTACTTGGGCTTGTAAATCTGCCACAGTAGTCTGAATATCACGGTTTTTCACATTAAAACCAACGATAATTCGCCGCTGTGTGTTCTCTCGCTGAATCTGATTTACGCTTTCTTTGAGACTTACATCGGCTACTTCTCTGAGCGGAATTGCCTGTCCAGACGGTGTTGTAACGAGCAGATTCTGAACATCTTCCACGCTTTTTCTGTGTTTTTCGTCCAAGCGAACTACCAAATCAAAGCGTTTTTCGCCCTCATAGACCGCACCTGCCATTTGCCCTGCGAAAGCCATATTCACGGTTCTATTTACTTCATTGATAGTCAGCCCATAACGAGCCATCGCCCCACGATTGTACGAAACGATAATCTGCGGAATGCCCGAAATCGGCTCTACGAAAAGGTTTTCAGCCCCTTCTATCTTTTTGGAAATTTCGCCCAACTTTTCGGCATAGACTTTCAGCGTGTCCAAATCTTCGCCAAAAATCTTGATAACCACATCTTGCCTTGCCCCCGTCATCAGCTCGTTAAATCGCATATTTACAGGATATTGGAACGAAAAAGTAACACCCAACATATTCTTTTTCAGCTCGGCGGTCATCTTCTCGGAAAGTTCCTCGTAGGTTTCTGCCGAAGTCCATTCCTTGCGAGGTTTTAGGATAACCATCATATCGGTGGCGTCAATAGGCATCGGGTCGGTAGGGATTTCGCTACTTCCTGTTTTGCCCACAATCTTCTCAATTTCAGGGAATTTCGCCAATAAAACGCGTGAAGACTGCATCACGGCATCGGTGGTCGTTTTCAAATTACTGCCCGAAAGCACCCGCGTATCCACCGCAAAATCGCCCTCTGGAAGCGAAGGAATGAACTCGCCCCCAAGCCTTGTCAGTAGAAAAACCGCCAAAACGAACAAAGCCAAAACGCTAAGCATCAGTTTTTTAGAATTAAAAATAGCTTTGTGTAAATATTTATCGTAAATCGCTTCTAATTTTTCCATCATTTTATCGGAAAAAGTCTTTTTAAAGC
>JAUNHN010000026.1:15811-22058 GCA_030523915.1 Capnocytophaga sp.
TTTTACTCAAAAAGATGCTACTCATCATCGGAACATAGGTCAGCGAAAGGATAAACGCCCCCAAAAGTGCGAACGCCACCGTCTGTGCCATTGGCTTAAACATCTTACCCTCAATGCCTTGCAAGGAAAGTATCGGCAAATAAACGATGAGAATGATGATTTGCCCAAAAACCGCCGAATTCATCATTTTTCCTGCGGAAGATTTTACTTCTTCGTCCATTTTTTCTTGGGAAATCTGGGCTATTTTCTCCTTTTTAAAGTCGTGCAATTTGTGCAGAACCGCCTCTACAATGATGACCGCTCCGTCAATAATTAGCCCAAAATCCAACGCTCCCAAGCTCATCAAATTCCCCGAAACGCCGAAAATATTCATCATAATAATGGCAAAAAGCATCGCTAGCGGAATCACCGAAGCCACGATGAACCCCGCACGGAAATTGCCCAAAAACAGCACCAAAACGAACACCACGATTAACGCCCCCTCGCTCAGGTTATTTGCCACCGTAGAAATGGCGTTATTCACCATTTTGGTTCTGTCCAAAAACGGCTCTATTTTCACGCCCTCTGGAAGCGACTTTTGGATTTCCTCAATTCGGGTTTTTACATTGGAAATCACCTCGTTAGAGTTTGCCCCTTTGAGCATCATCACCACCGCACCTGCCACTTCGCCCTGTCCGTTGTAAGTCATTGCACCATAGCGAATTGCCTTGCCGTACTGCACCTTTCCGATGTTTTTCACAAGCACGGGCGTTCCGTCTGGGAGGTTTTTCACCACGATATTTTCGATGTCCGAAAGTTTGCCCACAAGCCCTTCGGTGCGGATAAACAGCACACTCGCCCCTTTTTCTATGTACGAACCGCCCGTGTTTTGGTTGTTTTGTTCCAAAGCCGAAAAAACCTCTTGTAGGCTGATTTTCATAGCTTTAAGCTGGGCAGGATTTATCGCTACTTCGTATTGTTTTAAATCGCCACCGAAACTCGCTACATCGGCAACACCCTGAACACCAAGAAGTTGCCGCCTTACCACCCAATCCTGAATCGTACGCAATTCCATAGCCGAAAAGCGATGTTCGTAGCCCTTTTTTGGACGCACTACATACTGATAAATTTCGCCCAAACCTGTGGTAATGGGAGCCATCGTGGGCGTACCGAGTTCGGCTGGAATTTCCACCTGCTGAAGCCTTTCCGACACCTGCTGACGCGCCAAATGAATATCCACCTCATCATTAAAAACAATGGTAATCACCGACAGCCCAAACCGCAAAAAACTACGCATCTGCTTGATACCCTGAATGTTATTATTGGCTTGTTCTAACGGAAAAGTGATGAAGCGTTCCACATCGCCCGCCCCCAAACTCGGCGAAACCGTGATGATTTGCACCTGATTGTCCGTAATATCTGGCACGGCATCTATGGGGAGTTTTTTCACTTCCAAAATCCCATAAATCACTAATGCCAAGGTAAATAAGCCTACTATGAGCTTATTTTTTATTGAAAAATTTATGATTTTATTTAACATTTTACTTAAATTTAATGTGTAACAATAGCTTTCATTCAGCTTTATAACCAAATGAAAAACAAGTATTTAACCTACAAAAAATTAAGCAAAAATAGGCGGTCGGAAAACCGCATTTTCAGACCAATGCGTACCTGCCTCTATATAGGAGAAGTTGGATTTTTTATCTACAAAGATTTCTATTTTTTCAAAAGTAACTATTTGAGGTTCAATAAGATACACCGAATTTACAGAAATGGATTTTTCCATAGACTTAAACGGAAGTTTCATATCTTCCTCAAAATCAGCATCTACGGCGTTATTTACATAGTGCAAATGGAGAAATTCCGCTAGCGACATATCGGGAGCTTCCGCACGGTGCTTTACAAAATGCTGAATAAACACAGGCAATTTCACCACCTCCCTGACCTCTGGAAAAGAGAACAAGTAAATGAAAAGAAAACTATATGTGATTATTTTTTTAAACATCTTGATTAATTCAACAGCAAATATAATGCAAAATTAATAACAAATTTAAAAAATTGATAAATTTGCTGTAATTTGGAATTAGTTTAAATCCGTTGGTGTAAAAAATTGTATTGTTTTGTAAGGGGTTAATGGCATTTGCCAATAATATTAGGGCGTATTCAATACGCCCCTACAACGGATTGCGTTTATAAATTCGTGTTTTTTGATATTTTTTGTAATTTTGTAAAATAATCGCCTGTCGGTGCTACCGACTTTGTAAAATAATTGCCCTCGGTGGCTCACCGTATGAAAATAAAAACGCGTCCAAATTTACCAGAGAAACTTGTATTTTCTGCTGAAATACAAGCACTTATAGAGGAGGCCTATGGTCTGTTTTCCTTTCCTATTGGTGATGATTTGAATGTGTGTAAGCCTTGCTGTATCTCTTTGGAAAGGGAGCGAGAACTCGTGCAAACACCTGTGGCAAATCTTTCGTTATCAGCAATTTATGATTATTTAGATGCGGTGCATTACGATGAGTCGGGGTACGAGATAAAGCACTTTTTACCGCGAATTTTGGAACTTTTGGCAAAGGGCGAAAATATCCGTCATTCCACCGAAATTATGCTGGACAAATGCCATTTTGAAAAGAGCTGTTGGCGTGAGCAGGAGCTTGATTTTATGTGGCGTTTCAGCGGTGAATTTCTTAAAAATGTGTTGGCTTCTTCGCCTAAAATCGACAATGCGATGAATTATATCTTGATGTTTGATTTGGCGGGGCTTGAAACCGAGCATTTACTGAAAATTTGGCAGGAAACCGCAACCGAAAGTTCGCTTTGGCATTTTGTGTATTTTATTCATTATGAGATAGATGAGGAGGGAATTTACAATAATCCTTTTTCGCAAAATCCAAATTTCAACCAACACATAACAGACTGGATTTCAAGTACTAATGTAAAAACAATTTTTCTTCCGCAAATAGAAAAACTTTATTTTGAAAACACCAATCTTACTGATAAAGAGCGATATATGCTTGATGATGTGTATGGGAGGATAGAAAAATTGTAATTAAGGTTTTACATATATTTTTATTAATTTAGTATTTCCTTGGTCGTCATCGGTGATAAGAACGAGTTTATAGTCTTTTTCCGAAATAGATGTAACTGTAACAGATTCTACTTTTAGGCTTTGTTCTGTGTTAGGAATATTAGCAAATTCTTTGATTTTTGGTTGTTCAAAGTTTGTCATATCTAAAACTCCAATAAGACTTCCAATAATTTCACCATCGTTATAAGCATCATTTGTAGCCTCGACTGAAGCTGTAAAGATAAGTTCTAAGCCTTTTAAATGAGTTACTCCCGAAAAACCTGCCTCAACACCTTCAATAACAGGTAGTTTAGCACGGACAAACATTAAATTAGGGAGCTTATTTGTTCTTAAACTTTCCAAAAAATCCTGATAGTTAGCTTTTATAATAACGTTGTTTGCTCGATTAAAAAGATATAAAAATCCGTCAATAAAAGCCGTAGCCTCAATGTTTAGTTCTGAATTTTTAAGCCAATCACTATTTTTGATAACATCATAAAACGCTGATATAGAATACTTCTCAATGATGGGCGTATCTTCTAAAATAACTCTAACAAAAACGTCACGCTGTGGCGATTTTGAACCTGAACCGAAAATGACCAACTCTTTGTCAGAAATCATTTCTAAAGTTTCAAAATCCAGTTTCTTTTTCTTTTTGATACGATTCCCTTTGAAATTTTCTTCATTTTCCTCGTATAAAAGTATTTTTCTTTCTATCTGAAAATCAGCATTTATCACATATAAAAATGGGGTGTCATCACCAATGGCGTATAGCTTTCCGTTAGCGTATGCAATTCCTGAACCGCTCGGAAAATCGGTAATGGTTTGTGTATTCTCAAGGGTAATGTGCATTTTTTTACTACAATTTGTGTATAAAAAGCTAAAAACTACCAGTAAGGTTAAAAACAATCTTCTCATTTTCTTTCAAAAGTCATTTTCCAGATACCTCGAAGTTCACCCATCTTATAGTCTGTCGCTTTGTCATCTGGATATTTAGTAGCTATAATCTGCTGAACTTCAGCGGGTATTTCATCTTGTTTGCTTCCATGACAAACCAAGCAAGTAGGCATTCCGAGAGGAATTGCCTTGTAATAATATACTTTATCGTTGTCTTCCAAAAGCAGATGTTTTTCAGGTTTAGAACTATCTTTCATTAAAACTGAAATTTTTTTCCACGCCTTTTGGTCTATTTCAGAAGAAATTTTATTACTTCGATTTCTATTTTTATTAGATAATCGTTTGATTTCAAAAGTATTATCTGCAAGGGAATTGGTTAATTTTACTGCGTTTTCATTACAAAAATCAACAGCCCCAGCGAAACCTACTTCTTTAATTTTTTCTGAAACATTCATCAATAGAAATTTTTGTGTTTCGGTAGTAATCTTATTCCCTAATGCTATGTATTTCTCTTTTTCTATTTCACTTAATACTTTAGGTGAACTATTGCAACTAACTAATAATGCTACAATTAACGATAAATAAAAACTTTTCATATTAGGTCAAATTTTTAAAACACTTAAAGAAGTGAAATTTATTTTATTAGATTTCTGAAAAAAAGCAAAAGCTCAGTAAAGTTAAGAATCTTTACCAAGCTATGTAATCATTTGAAAAACAGATTATTTTAACCAATCGTAACCTTTTTCTTCTAATTCTAACGCAAGTTCTTTACCTCCTGATTTTACAATTTTTCCATCGGCAAGAACGTGAACATAGTCAGGAACAATATAATCCAATAAACGTTGATAATGCGTAATCAAAATAACGGCATTGTTTTTACTTTTAAGTTTGTTTACTCCATTGGCAACAATACGCAAGGCATCAATATCAAGCCCAGAGTCAGTTTCGTCAAGGATAGCTACTTTCGGCTCAAGCATCGCCATTTGGAAAATTTCATTACGTTTTTTTTCTCCACCTGAAAACCCCTCGTTAAGTGAACGAGATAAAAAATCTTTATTTATTTCTAATAAATCGGCTTTTTCACGAATTTTTTTAAGTAACTCAGCAGCTGGCATTTCCTCCTCACCACGAGCCTTACGAGCTTCATTTACAGCAGTTTTTATAAAGTTTGTTACAGAAATACCAGGTATTTCTACAGGATATTGGAACGACATAAAAATTCCTTTGTGAGCTCTTTCTTCGGGAGCATCCTCCAAAATACTTTCTCCTTCTAAAACGATATCTCCTTCAGTAACTTCAAAATTTTCGTTTCCTGAAATTACAGCAGAAAGCGTTGATTTTCCAGCTCCATTAGGTCCCATAATTGCGTGAATCTCACCAGCTTTTACGCTCAAATTGATTCCTTTTAAAATTTCTTTATCCTCTACGGAGGCATGTAAGTTTCTTATTTCTAACATTTTTGTATATGATTTAATATTTGTTATATGGAATTCTATTTTTCTCTTTGGGTGTGCAAAGGTATAATTTTTATTTATATAATCAATTTTTTCGGGTAAATTAAAATTTCCTTTTCCGAGCCACAGCATATAGGAAGACAAACAAACTCAAAAAATACGAAATCCGAGCCAAATAATCTCCTGACATAGTGTAAAACGTTAATTCTTCATTGAGATTGATAGTCCCTCGCAAACTTCCTTGTGTGTCGTACGGCAACGAACCCAACACATCACCTCGCTGATTGATAAATGCAGAAATCCCTGTGTTAGCACTCCGAGCGATGCTTCGGCGGGTTTCGATGGCTCGTAAACGAGCGTAACTGAGTAATTGTTTGTGTCCTTGCGTATTTTGCCACCACGCATCGTTGGTGAGTATAGCTAAGAAATTTGCACCATTTTTAACGTAATCAGTAACAAATTCGCCATAAATCGACTCATAACAGATGATTGGAGCTGCTTTTCCGCTTGTTTGAGAGCCAAAAAATACACTTCGGTGCGATTGTGTGGTTTTTAAAGCCACCGTTCCTCCCAAATCTATCAAAGTTTCACCAAAAATAGGCTTTAAAACACTTTGATAAGGGAAATTTTCAACGCCAACTACCAATTTTGACTTGTGATAAAGCGGTATTTCAACATTTTGGTTCAATAAAAAGGCTGAATTGTAATCGTTATACCAAATGCCGTGTTCTTCCAAATAGTTGCTCTGCGGTGTTAATTTTGATTCTTCTTCAATAAAATCAATCATCGCCACCCCTCCTATTATATTCAGTTTCGGATATTGAGCCACCATTTGCCTCAAAATCGA
>JAUNHN010000027.1:0-1831 GCA_030523915.1 Capnocytophaga sp.
TAATTTTGATACTTTTTCATCTATTTTTTATACTTTTTTTTTAACTATTTATATATCAACATTATAACATTTTACAAATTCTTTATTTTTATACTTTATTTACTACTTCTGTTTCTTTTTATTTCTTAAAACAAGAGATAAAGCACAATCACATTCTCAAAAATACCCTATTAAATTTTATTAATTCATAATAAAACAGATTATTAAACATTTTTTTTTGAAAATATTTGCCAAAATAGTTAAAAAATAATTTCTTTTTAATTTTTATTACTACCTTTGTAGGCACTTTACTTTATTCTTCAACAAAGAAGTTTTATTGCAGAAAGTGATTTTTTAAAATGACAACTAAAATTATCGGAGTAGGAAATTACATTCCTTCACAAACCATAACCAATGTATTTTTCGATAATCATCTTTTTTTAGATGAACGTGGACGAACATTAAATCAAGATAATACCTCCATAGCCAACAAACTCAAGGAAATTACAGGCATTGAGGAAAGACGCTATGCCCAAAAAGAACAAAATACTTCCGATTTAGGTTTCCAAGCTGCTCAAAAAGCCATTGAAAATGCAGGAATAGACCCGAATACTTTGGATTACATTATTTTTACTCATAATTTCGGAGATGTTCCTTTCGGAACTATCCAATCCGATATGTTACCAAGTTTGGCTTCACGAGTGAAACATTTGCTAAATATCAAAAATAATTTTTGTGTAGCTTACGACCTTATTTTTGGTTGCCCTGGTTGGATAGAGGGGGTTATTCAAGCCAATGCGTTTATCAAATCTGGTATCGCCAAACGCTGTTTAGTTATTGGGGCTGAAACTCTTTCACGTGTGGTCGATATTCACGACCGCGATAGTATGATTTATGCCGATGGTGCAGGAGCCGCCGTTTTGGAAGTAAGTAACGATTCGGGTGGACTGAAATCGCACCTATCGGCTTCATTTACCTTGAAAGAAAAAGACTATCTGTTTTTCGGCAAATCATACAATGCAGAAAGCTGTCCTACAGTAAGATACATCAAAATGAATGGACGAAAAATATATGAATTTGCTCTATCAAATGTTCCACAAGCAATGAAAAAATGCTTTGATGATAGCGGATTTGCTATTAATCAACTTAAAAAAATCATCATACATCAAGCTAATGAAAAAATGGACGAAGCCATTGTAGACCGTTTTTACCAGCTTTATAATACTCCTGTCCCAAAAAATATTATGCCGATGGTTATCCACAAATTAGGCAATAGTAGTGTTGCAACAGTTCCATCATTATTAACGATGATTTTAAACAATGAACTACCTGAGCATCAGATTAATATCGGAGATGTGGTTCTGTTTGCTTCCGTAGGAGCAGGAATGAATATCAATGCATTTGTATATCAATTTTAATATACATAATCAAAACTTCTTACAGCCCTGTGCGAATTGCTTCCACAGGGTTTAAACGAGAAGCATTTAACGCAGGAATAATTCCCGATACCAAACCCACTACAAACGAAACTCCTAAACCGATAATCATATTTTTAATCGAAAGTACAAACGTAAGTTCATCGGTAAAATGCGATGCCACAAGCATTGCTATCCAAACGAAAAATAACCCAAAAATTCCGCCAATAATAGCTAATAATACCGCTTCAAACAGAAATTGAAACAAAATAAACTGATTTTTAGCACCTAACGATTTTTGGATTCCAATCAAATTGGTACGTTCACGCACACTCACGAACATAATATTGGCAATTCCAAAACCTCCTACCAAAATTGAAAATCCACCAACAACCCACCCTACCAAATTCAGTGTATTTATTATTTCATTTATCATA
>JAUNHN010000027.1:1841-21974 GCA_030523915.1 Capnocytophaga sp.
ATCTGTAAAGGAAGACATTTTATTTATAAAAAAATTATTTGGGTCATCAGGTTTTAAACCTCGTATTCGTCTTAGGCTTTGAATCAATGTATTTTCAAATTCTGCTATATCAATTCCTTTTTTAGGTTTTATTGTAATTCCGCTGGGCATTCCCTGCGGTCCAGTATTCATAAAATTTCTCACAAAAGTAGATAATAAAATAACTTTGCCATCCACATCGCTCATAGAGCCGTATTTTTTCAGCACTCCACTGACTGTCAATTGCTTACCGAAGTAACGAACTTCTTTTCCTATGGGGTCTTCATCTCCAAAAAGCTGTTGGGCAATTTCGTGTCCTAACACAATAATAGGAGCTCCAGAACGAGATTCCGATTCATTCATAAAACGCCCTTTTTCAACGATGATATCTTGTACTTGTTGAATTTCAAAGGTAGCCGCATCTGCCATAACTGAATTTATGGTTTTTCCTCCATATTTTATAGGAGAAATTACTCCAAAAATAATATACGTAGCAGCATCAATATTTGAAACTTCTTTAACCAAAAATTCATATTCTTGATACGTAACTTGCGGATAACGAAGTCGTTGCCACCGAGGCACATCGGTTGGAGCAAATGAAAATTTGGAAATGGTCATCATATTTTTATCCAACCCAGAAAGATTATCTTGAATATTTCTATTTAAAGAATCTACTGCCGAAAGTACCGAAATAATCGAAAAAATTCCTACACTAACACCAAGTAACGACAAAAATGTACGTAATTTATTATCTCGCAACGATTTTATCGCGAAGTTGAAACTTTCTTTTAGTAATTGAAGATATATGAACATAATTTTTGGACAAATAACTTTATTCTATTATTAAAAAATGCTACTTTTGTAGCCAAATATAAGATATTTTTTTCAATGAATTTCACTAAACAAGCCAAATCTGCTTTAATTTCTGTTTTTGACAAAACAGGATTAGAACCTATTATCCACAAAATGAATAGTTTAGGAATAACTATCTATTCTACTGGAGGTACAGAATCTTTCATTAAAAGTTTGGGAGTTGATGTCATTCCCGTGGAAACCGTAACAGACTATCCTTCGATTTTCGGGGGACGTGTAAAAACTTTGCATCCTAAAATTTTTGGAGGAATTCTCAATCGTCAAGACAATGACAGCGATGTAGCGGAAATGATTCAATATTCAATTCCTCAAATAGACATTGTTATTGTAGATTTATATCCGTTTGAAAAAACCGTTGCCAGCGGAGCCATCGAAAGCGATATTATTGAAAAAATCGACATCGGAGGTATTTCACTTATTCGTGCTGCAGCCAAAAATTTCAAAGATGTATTATGCGTTGCGTCAGTAGAGCAATATGCTGATTTACTGGATATTTTGGTTCACTCACAAGGGAAAACTACATTAGAACAGCGTAAGTACTTCGCTACCAAAGCCTTTCAAATGTCATCTCACTATGACACAGCTATTTTCAATTATTTTAACCAAACCGAAGAAATCACTACATTGAAAATCAGCGAATGCCAAGGACAAATATTACGTTATGGCGAAAATCCACATCAAAAAGGATATTTCTTTGGTAATTTTGATGAATTATTCAAAAAATTACACGGTAAAGAGCTGTCATACAACAACTTACTTGACGTAGACGCAGCCGTAAATCTTATGGCTGAATTTGCTCACGAAGACCCTACTTTTGCCATTTTAAAGCATAATAACGCTTGCGGTGTAGCTACTCGAAAAAGTATTCAAGAGGCGTATGCAGCAGCATTGGCGGGTGACCCAGTATCGGCTTTCGGTGGAATTTTGATTTCAAATACAAAAATAGATTCTGCTACTGCTACTGATATTAATTCATTATTTTTTGAGGTAATCATTGCACCTTCATATAGTGATGATGCATTAGAAATTTTAATTCAAAAGAAAAACCGAATCATTTTGGTTCAGAAAAATATCCAATTACCTACTACTTCGGTACGTAGTTGTTTAAACGGCTATTTGGCTCAGGAGAAAGACCTTAAAACCGATTCTCTTGCTGATATTAAATATGTTACAGAAGAAAGACCCAACACAGAAACATTAGAAGATATGTTATTCGCTTCCAAAATTTGCAAACACACTAAGTCCAACACCATTGTTTTGGCAAAAAACAAACAACTTTTGGCAAGCGGAACAGGACAAACCAGCCGTGTAGATGCTCTTATACAAGCCATTGAAAAGGCAAAGCAATTTGAATTTGATTTAAACGATGCTGTTATGGCAAGTGATGCATTCTTCCCATTCCCTGATTGTGTAGAAATTGCTGATAAAGCGGGAATTACATCGGTGATACAGCCTGGGGGTTCTATCAAAGACCAATTAAGCATTGACTATTGTAACCAGCACCAAATGGCTATGGTATTCACCGAAATTCGCCATTTCAAACATTAATATTTGTTTTTTAGAAAATTTTAAAAGGCTATCCAAAGAAAAAATTCGGATAGCCTTTGCTTTTTATTAAAAAAATTAAATTTCCTATGATTTTTTATTCAATTATTTATCTTCTTCAGGATAAAGTAAATCATCAATAACCGTAAGTTCTACTTTTTTATCTTCATTGATGTGATATTTTAGTAGCAACTCGCCCCAAAGAGTCCCGTCCGAAAAATCACAAATAGCCCATTTATGGTTTATGATTTTAATTTTATTAGTCTGAAAATTAGTATTTTTAGGAGCAAACCGAATTAATGGATGCTGACGCTTCAACGTATTGGTTTGTAAAATGGCAGCAGTTACTAATTCTTCAGGATTTTCAATTCCCATTTCCAGAAAGTAATCTTTGGCATATCCATTATACTGAAGGTCAAAGTATTGCAAATCACTCTTTTCAATAACTAACTTTCGTATCGAATCCAATAGTATATTTTTTTCATTCGCTGAAATACTACTTGATAATTGATTTTCAGTTGGATAAACAGTTGTTTCTGCTGTTTTTTTCTCTTTGGTAGCAAACAAATAAATGTTTAAAATTGCAGAAATTGCAAAAAGTACGATAAAAATATTTTTATTCATTGTTAAAAGGTTTTTGATTGTTAAGATTTATAATTTTTGACACACTGTGATTTCGCAAATAAGAATGTATTAAATGTCTGTTTTTTAATGAATTAGGTAATGGAGTAATCAAACTTTTAATTATATCAAGCTGAGAAAGTTGGTAATTCAGGTTGAAAAATCCATAACCTTGTATAGCACCATCAATGATGAGAATAAGGCTTTTTTCATCAATAGTTCTACCTTTATCAATAATAGCAACATTTTGATTTACAAATCCATATTGCTCTAAAACTTGTTTTGCTCTTTGGTTGTATTCCTCAACAGGTTCGAGTTCTATACAAGCTCCTTTGCACTTATGGATAGTATAATTATGACAATTTTTTCGGGCTTGAGAAAGATTTTGTAGCTTTGGACATAGCTGAAATTCTTCTGTTATTTGGTATAAAAAATTCTGTGCCTGATGAAGCGTTTCAAAAGTGGTTACAAAACTATTATTAGCCTCAATAAGTTGGGTTGAAAAACAAAGATATCCTGCACTATTAAAATGTGTTGTCAGTACATAATTAATATTATTGGCTTTGGATAATTTGCTTTTTTGGTTATATTTAGGATTGTTTTGTTGAATTTCTTCAGCTTCTTTTAGTTTGGCAATCAAATCATTACCAGTATCTTCAAAAGTAACGCTATATGTGTGCCGTTGCAGGGAACAATCACGTTTTGATGATGATGTAAAATGTTGATTTACACGTTTTTTTATATTTTTATGCCTGCCAATATAGATGATTTTTCCTTCTTTATTATGCATATAATAGACGCCTATTTTTTCAGGAAGTTCGTTTAAAATACGAATGTGCCGCAAGGTCATCTCTTGTTGTGAATCGCTCTTTACAGAAGCTGTAATAATGTTTTTCTGCGAATCTTTTTCTAATAAATATCGGAAGAGTTTTATTGTAGCCAAAGCATCGCTATAAGCTCTATGCTGCTCACTTATAGGAATTCCTAATGAACGAACTAACTTGCCCAAGCTATACGACTCTTTCCCTGGTATGAGCAGTTGTGAAAGTTCCACCGTACATAATGTATTACGTGAAAAAAAGTAACCTAATCGGTTAAATTCAGTTTGTAAGATGCGATAATCAAAGTTTGCGTTATGAGCTACAATTGTACAATCATCTGTAATTTCGATAATTCTTTTGGCTATTTCATAGAATTTCGGAGCATTTCGGAGCATTTTGTTATTAATTCCAGTAAGTTTAGTTACAAAAGGCTGAATTTCTTTTTCTGGATTTACCAACGAGATAAATTGGTCAGTAACTTGATGACCATCAAATCGGTAAATGGCAATCTCAGTAATACCTTCTTCATTATATTTTCCTCCTGTGGTTTCTATGTCAAGAACTGCGTACAAAATTCGATTGAAAATAAATGGTTTATAAAAAAATATTTTGCTTAAAATGAATTATATAGAGCAAAAATAATGATTTTTTGGATATTTATAAATTTTTAAAACGAAAAAAAGCGAAAAGTAAAATTTTGCTTTCACTTTCCACTTTTAAATTTTTCATTTTCACTATAATTTTAGTGAACTTCTTTGATACGAGCTTTCTTACCAGTAAGTCCTCTAAAGTAGTAAATTCGAGCACGTCTAACTTTACCTTTTTTGTTCACTTCAATTTTTTGAAGAGCAGGCATATTGAAAGGGAAAATACGCTCAACTCCTACTGTTCCAGACATTTTTCGGATAGTAAAAGTTTCAGTAGCACCACTTCCTTTGCGTTGAATTACAACACCTTTGAAGAACTGTGTACGTTTTTTGTCCCCCTCTTTAATTTCGTAATACACTGTAATAGTATCACCTGATGAAAAATCAGGAAAATCTTTTTTCTCTACAAAATTGTCTTGTACGTACTTTAATAAAGGTTCCATAAGAATAAATATAAAATTTAGTTTACATTGAGTAACATTCACGTCCTTCGCCAGAGGTTACGTCAAATCGGGTGCAAAGGTAGAATATTTTTTTACTTTTGCAAAAAAAATGAATAAATTTTCAAGAAATTACTTGACTTCTTTGATTTCTAAATTTTCATATTTTACGATATAAACACCTTGATTTTCATATCCTCCTCCTTTGTAAGGATTTTTCAAATACGCAAATCGGTTTTCAAGAAATGAGGTTTCACCCAATTGGTCATTTGAGTTATTAAAATTTCCTGTCATTCCCAATCGAAGTACGGCATCCATCGTAATATCAAATCCACGAACGGCATATTTGTTAGGTAAAATTCCGTAAGTTTTTAAATATCTTTGTGAAAAACTGTCATTACCATTAGAATATTTATTAAACGTAGGATAAGTAAACTGCAAGTCCGATAAATAATTGTTATTCAAACTGGTAGAATCAAATACATTTCCACGTTCGGTGGTTGCTAAAATAATTTTAGGAGCTACATTATTTACTTTATTTTGCATCACATTGTATAAAGTACGAACAACATTAGAGACAAAACCAATATCGTCAGATTCTACAATAGCAATATTTTCACGACTGTAATCCAATGCGTTAGGAATCGATTTCGTAGTAATTTCAGTAACTACTTTAGCATTAGGGAAGCTACGTTCCAATTTTTCACGAATTGAAGCACTTTTTGAATCGGCAAGTATTAAAATATTGGCATTGGCATAATGCTGCGTGATGAAAGCTATCATTTTGCTTTGCTGTAATTCATCGGTTGGTAGCGTTTGATAGACATTGGGTTTCAAATCAATATTTTTATTAGATAATGGAGCCAAAATTGCTACATTAGGATTTGAAATTGATGCCGAAAGTATATTGACAGCCTTTGCATGGAATGGACCTATAATTACTTGTGAATTTTGCAAGTTGTTATTGGTAGCTAATTTTTGTAAATCTTTTTCCGATTTTTCACTATCAAAAACATTAACACGGAATTTATATCCCTTTTTTTGTAAAGAATCCAAAGCTATTAACGCTCCTGAGTAAAAATCAGTTGTAACGGAAGTTATGGACTTATTCTCGCTCAATCTTCCTTTCAGATTGGTTATTTTGTCAGAATCACCTATATCTGAAACTTTAAAAGGCAATACGAACGAAATTTCTTTTACATTGGCTGGTGATGAAGCAGATAATACGCGTTGGGTTGAGTTTTCAAATGTCTGATTAGCAGCTACAACTTGTGTATTTCCGTATTTGTATTTCTCAAAATTTTCTTTTGGAATCCATATTTGAGAATCAGATTTAAGTCCGTTTTTAAGTTCAGGATTTAGTTTGATGATTTCAGCTTCAGACAATCCAAATTTACGTTCCAAGCTATAAAAGCCTTCCGCTTTTTCTACCGAATACAATACAAGGTCTTGATTATTAGATGTTTTAGCAACTCCTGAAGATAATGCTGGCACCCAAACTTCCTGTCCTTCACGTAAAGTGTCGGGAGTTAACCCTGCATTCATCTTTTGAAGTTCCTCCGGACTGATATTGTGATTTTTAGCTATTCGCCAAAGGGTCTCTTGGGGTTTTACTACATATTTTCTTTGTCCTTGAACGCCTTTTTCTACCACACCAGTCGCTTTCCCGAAAACAGGAATCGTAATAGTTTCTCCCTCCTGCAAACCTCGGCTGTAAAGGTCAAAGTTATAACGCTTTATATCGTCAATAGAAATTTCATATTTCTGTGATAACCCAAAGAAAGTTTCTTTCGTAGCTACCGTATGCGATTTGAATCCCAATGGTTTCTGTGTACTATAATACTTTACCTTACCCGATGGAATGTAAATTACCATATCCTTTTTTATACCATTTTTCAGTTCTGGATTTTGTTTAATGATGTCTGAAGGTGAAACTCGATAAGTTTTGGCAATATCTTCGATGTTTTCATTTGCTTTTACTGTATGTGCCTGTTGCTGAGCAAATAAAAATCCGCCAAAACAAATAAACAATATTAAAAATATCTTTTTTGTCATAATAAAATTGCTTTGAGGGGGTAAAAGTACAAATTTTTTTTAAATAAGAAAATTCAAAATAAAGCAACGTTTACAAATCAAAATAAATTTATTTTTTTCTAACAATTCATAGTAATTATTTTACAAAAAAAAGCTATCCAAATCTCTTTGAACAGCCTTTACTAAAAATTTTTAATTAAGAAAAATCTCTACCTTATATAAATTTTCCTAATTTCTGTTTTATTCCCATTCGATGGTAGCTGGTGGTTTCGAACTGATGTCATACACCACACGATTTACACCTTTCACCTTATTGATAATGGCGTTAGATATTTTCTGTAAGAATGCGTATGGCAAATCCACCCAATCGGCAGTCATTCCGTCCACGCTTTCTACGGCACGTAAAGCAACTACTTTTTCGTAAGTACGCTCATCACCCATAACTCCTACACTGTTGATAGGCAATAAGATAGCTCCTGCTTGCCATACTTTATCGTAAAGTCCGTGTTCTTTGAGTCCATTGATAAAAATTGCATCAACTTCTTGCAGAATTTGCACTTTTTCAGGGGTAATATCGCCCAAAATACGAATTGCCAAACCAGGACCTGGGAACGGATGTCTGCCCAAAAGTTCATCATCGATACCCAATGTTTTCCCTACACGACGTACTTCATCTTTGAAAAGCATACGCAAAGGTTCTACTACTTTAAGTTTCATAAAATCAGGCAATCCGCCTACATTATGATGCGATTTGATAGTCGCCGAAGGACCTTTCACAGACAACGATTCTATCACATCAGGATAAATCGTTCCTTGTCCTAACCACTTCGCATCTTCGATTTTATGTGCCTCATCATCAAACACTTCGATAAAAACTCGTCCGATGGTTTTTCGTTTGTCCTCTGGGTCTGATTTTCCTGCCAAAGCCGTCAAAAAACGTTCCGAAGCATCTACTCCTTTTACGTTTAGCCCCATTCCTTCGTATTGTTTCAACACATTTTGAAACTCGTTTTTACGAAGCAATCCGTTGTTTACAAAAATACAATGTAGCTGATTTCCAATAGCTTTATTAAGCAACACCGCAGCTACGGTTGAGTCCACACCACCTGAAAGCCCCAATACAACTTTTTCATTTCCAACCTGTTCTCTTAACGATTGAACGGTCATTTCCACAAAATTATCCGCTGTCCACGTTGGGGTGATTTTTGCTATTTTCGTAAGGAAGTTTTCCAAAAGTTTTTTTCCGTCAATAGAATGCGACACTTCGGGGTGAAACTGAATAGCGTACGTATCCTCTCCTTCAATGCGATAGGCTGCATTAGCCACATCGGCTGTACTTGCTAAGCATACTCCCCCCACAGGCAACTCTTTTATAGTATCGCTGTGGCTCATCCACACTTGGCTTCCTGCAGAAATTCCATCAAATAGCAGGTCGTTTTCCTTAACAAAAGAAAGGTTTGCACGTCCGTATTCACGAATGTTAGAAGGTGCTACATTACCGCCGTTAAAATGTGCTAAATATTGAGCTCCATAACAAACCGCCAACAATGGTTTTTTACCTTTGATTTTTGACAAATCAGGGTGTAAAGCATCTTCACTACGCACCGAATATGGTGAACCTGAAAGGATTACGGCTGAAAATTCATCTAAATTCTCAGGCAAATGATTAAACGGATGTATTTCACAAAAAATATTCAACTCACGCACCCTACGAGCAATCAATTGGGTGTATTGTGAACCAAAATCTAAAATTAAAATGCTGTTATTCATTGATTTATGTGATGTATAATCTAAAAAATAATTAAAAAAAATAAAATTTTTGGGCAAAAATACAAAATCAATTATGAATTACCAATTTACAATTATGATTTTAAGAGGTTTTTTCAATAATAGTTATATGGTATGGTATCATCAAATCACTATCTGTATACTACTTTCACTTAATTTTGTATATACAACCTGTGTAATTTTTACACAACAAAACTATGTTTTATACATATTTTACACAGTACATAAAAAAGATTTAAACTTGTATAATATTTTTATTTTATTGTTTTTCAGCAACTTAAAATTATTTAAAAATATTTTCAGTAAAATGGCATATTATTTTCTATATAGTGAATGTAAGTTTGAAACACATAAAATATACAAAGTGCTAAACAAAACTCAAAGCTAAAAACAAAAAATTACAAAACAAAAACAAATTACAAAAATTGCTATAAGAAACATTGTTAGATAAAATTCTCATTAAAAAAGCAAAAATTATTGAAAAACAATTACTTTGAGTAAGATCATTTATTAAACTATTCAAAAAAATCATTAAAGCAGAATTTTATGAAAAAAACTTACTTTTTTGAATAGTTTAAATGATTTGAATATAAAAAATTGGAGTTAGTAGTAGTATTTATATGCATTGTGAAAAAGGACTTTTTCGAGAGAAAAAGTCTTTTTCTTTTTAACATACTTTTTGAATAAAAGGTTGTACATTTGCCTCCAACAATGTTTAATTTGCAGCAAATTTTGTATTAAAAATGACAAAAAAGATGAATCCTATTCTATTGGTAGAGGATGATATTACATTTGCAAAAATGCTTACCCGTTTTTTAGAAAGAAACGGATATGAGGTGGAAGAATGCGGAACATTGGAAGAAGCGAAGAAGAAAATTAATTCATCTATTAAGATGGTTTTCACAGATTTACGACTTCCAGATGGAGACGGTATTATTTTGCTTAAGGAAATAAAAAAACTATTTCCTGAAATGCCTGTTATCGTAATGACGGGCTATGCTGAAGTTTCTACGGCGGTAGAGGCTATGAAATTAGGTGCTTTTGACTATATTTCAAAGCCTTTTCAGCAGGAAGATGTACTAAATGTAATCAAAAATGCTGATAATTCAAAATCAGCACGTGTTATCTTGCCCTCCCCTCCTATTTCTAAAAATACACCAGCCCAAAAAGAAACTAAAATTCCTGAGAAAGACTCTTCGTTTGTGGAAGGAATTAGCTTGGCTTCCAGAAAATTAAACGAATTTATAAGTTTGGTAGCTCCAACTGATATGTCAGTCTTAATTACAGGGGAAAGTGGTACAGGTAAAGAAGTGGTAGCAAAATCAATTCATTTAAAAAGTGAAAGAGCCAACAAGCCTTTTATAGCGGTGGATTGTGGTGCTATTCCGAAAGAAATCGCTTCAAGTGAATTTTTTGGACACATAAAAGGCTCATTTACTGGAGCTATAAGTGATAAAAAAGGACATTTTGAAGAAGCTAATGGAGGTACTATTTTTTTAGATGAAGTAGGTAATTTGAGTTACGAAAATCAAATTCAGCTACTTAGAGCTTTACAGGAACGCAGAATAAAACCCATCGGGAGTTCCAAAGAAATTGAGGTGGACATCAGAGTTTTGGCTGCAACTAATGAAGACTTACTTTCGGCAGTAGAAAAAGGACAATTCCGAGAAGACTTATACCATAGATTGAATGAATTTTCCATAAAAGTACCTTCGTTGCAAGAACGTAAAGATGATTTGATGATTTTTGCTTCACATTTTTTAGAAGTGGCAAACCAAAAATTACGCAAACAGATTTATGGTTTTTCAGAAAAAGCTGTACAGCGAATGCTTCTTTACCCTTGGAACGGAAATCTTCGTGAACTTTCAAATGTTATAAAGCGAGCCACTTTACTTGCCCAAGGAAATTATATTACAGAAGATGACCTTCCTGAAGAAATCGTTTCTGAAACGTATAATTTAATTACCGAAAAAATGTCTTTTTCGACCAAAGATAACGAAAAAGAATTGATTATTAGTGCATTAAAAGAATCACAAAATAATAAAACCGAAGCCGCTCGGTTGCTTAATATTACCCGCAAAACGCTTTATAATAAGCTAAAAGCGTATGACATTGATTTATAAAATGATATTTTTATCATTAAAATTAATTCGTGGCATTGTTTTTGAGAAAGACAAAATATTAACTTTTAATAGAATTATTTTTAGAAAAGATGAAAAAAAAGATTATTGCAATTATTGCGTTTGTTTTTGTAGGAGCTAACGTTCTTTCAGCTCAACAAATAAAATGGATGACTTTTGATGAGGCTCTTGCAGCACAAAAAAAAGCTCCTAAAAAAATATTTATGGATGTTTACACAGCTTGGTGTGGACCTTGTAAAATGCTTGACAAAAACACCTTTGGAAATAAAGATGTAGCTAACTACATCAATGAAAATTATTACGCAGTAAAGTTCAATGGTGAAGGCAACGAGGTAGTAAATTACAAAGGTCAAAAATTTGAAAATAAAGATTATAATCCTGCCAATGCCGAACGTAGAAACTCTCCACATCCTTTCGCAAGCTATTTGCAAATAAGTGCTTACCCTACAATGTTGTTCTTTGATGAGAAAGGTGAATATATTCAGCCACTTGCTGGATATTTAACTCCTTCACAGATAGAAATGTTTTTGAAATTATTTGCCAAAGATGATTTTAAAAAAATCAAAACAAGAGAAGATTTCCAAAATTATCGAACCTCTTTCAAAGGAACATTTAAAGATTAGAAAAAAATACTTTTTTCATAGTTAGCTGAAACTCTTGGGTAACGTACTCAAGGGTTTTTCTTTTTTAAAAAATAATTTTAATATTCTTTTTATTTTTTATATATTTCGCCCTAAAATACAATACAATGCCTAAAATATTAATTATCGAAGACGAACCTGCTATCCGTAGAGTACTTACTAAAATTCTTCTTGACGAAAGCAAGGAATATGAAGTGGAAGAAGCTCCTGACGGGTTAGAAGGACTTGAGAAAATAAAAAAAGAAGATTATGACTTGGTATTATGCGATATCAAAATGCCTAAGTTAGACGGAATGGAAGTGCTTACTTCTACCAAAAAAATAAAACCTGAAATCCCATTTGTGATGATTTCGGGACACGGTGATTTAGAAACTGCTGTAAATGCAATGCGATTAGGAGCTTACGACTACACTTCCAAACCTCCTGATTTAAACCGATTACTCAATACAGTTCGTAATGCACTGGATAAGAAAGAATTAGTTGTCGAAAATAAACGCTTAAAAAAGAAAATCAATAAGAATTACGAAATGATAGGCAATAGTGAAGCCTTACAGCAAATTCGCCAAATTATTGATAAAGTAGCTCCTACTGAAGCACGTGTACTTATAACAGGTTCTAACGGAACAGGAAAAGAATTAGTAGCCCACGCTCTACACGATAAAAGTGAACGTCGCGAAGCTCCAATGGTAGAAGTAAATTGTGCCGCAATCCCTTCTGAACTTATTGAAAGTGAACTTTTTGGGCATATCAAAGGGGCATTTACGTCAGCAGTAAAAGACCGTGCAGGAAAGTTCGAGGCTGCCCACAATGGAACAATATTTTTGGACGAAATTGGTGATATGAGTTTATCCGCACAAGCGAAAGTACTCAGAGCTTTACAAGAAAACAAAATTTCACGCGTAGGAAGTGATAAAGATATTAATGTAGATGTACGTGTAATAGCTGCAACCAATAAAGTTTTGAAAAAAGAAATAGCTGAAGGGCGTTTCCGTGAGGATTTGTACCACCGATTGGCGGTGATTTTAATAAAAGTGCCATCACTCAATGAAAGACGAGATGATATTCCATTACTAATCGCTCATTTTTCAGAAAAAATTGCGGAAGAGCAAGGTATTTCTCCCAAAAAATTTGATAAAAAAGCTATCGAATTATTACAACAGCAAGATTGGACAGGGAATATTCGTGAACTTCGAAATGTTGTAGAACGCTTGATTATACTTGGAGGCAAAGAAATTTCGGAAGAAGATGTAAAAATTTTTGCTGGAAAATAATACTTTTAGGTATAAAAATTAGAAAAAAGTACAAAAACTGAAAAAACAGCTTTTGTACTTTTTCCTTTTATTAAGTTATTTATATTACCAAATTTTGATACGCTTGTCAGGAGCTTTGTAAAGTTTGTCGCCTTCTTTTACATCAAAGGCTTCGTGCCAAGAATCCAAGTTCACTAACGGTCCGAAAGAACGGAAATACCCTGGTGTATGAGGGTCTGTTTTCACTTGGTTTATCAAGTATTTTTCGGTAGAAAGTGTACGCCATACGGTAGCCCACGAGATAAAAAATCGTTGATTTTGAGTAAAACCATCAATTTTATCATAGCCTCCCTTATCATTTAGGTACATTTGTAAAGCATCGTAGGCAATGTTTACCCCACCTAAATCGGCGATATTTTCACCACTTGTAAAGACTCCGTTTACAAAAATACCTTTCACGGGTTCGTATTTATTGAACTGTTCTGTAAGGGCTTGCGTAGCTCGTTCGAAGTTATTTTTATCAGCAGCAGTCCACCAATTTTGCAAATTACCATCTCCGTCAAATTCGGCTCCACTATCATCAAAACCGTGTGTCATTTCGTGTCCGATAACAGCTCCTATTCCTCCAAAATTAACTGCAGGGTCAGCGTGGAAATTAAAGAAAGGAGGTTGTAGAATTGCGGCTGGGAATACAATTTCATTATATAGCGGATTATAATACGCATTTACAGTTTGCGGAGACATGCCCCATTTGGTTTTATCTACCGCTTTGCCTACTTCACTCAGATTTTTTTGATACCACCATTGATTTACATTAGCTAAATTTTGGTAATATGTGGTTTCAGAAGCTGGTTTGATTTCCATTTTAGAATAATCTTCCCATTTATTAGGATACCCTACTTTTACGGTAAATTTGTTTAGTTTGGCAAGAGCTTTTTCTTTGGTTTGAGGAGACATCCAAGTCAAAAGATTAATATGCTGAGCAAAACTTTTCTTTAAATAATCTACCAAAATTATCATTTCTTCTTTGGCTTTTTTCGGGAAATATTTCTCAACGTATAGCTTACCGAAAGCCTCTCCCAATAAAGAGTTAATAACACTTAAAGCACGTTTATTCATCGGGCGTTGTTCTTGTTGTCCTTGCAGATATTTGTTATAAAACTCGAAGGAAAGTTTGTCCAATTCTTCGTTTAAGTTCGACGCATTTTCGGCTACTAATTGGTATTTTAGATAATCTTTTAGTAGTGGGAGATTTTTTTCATTGATGAACTTATCGTATACTTTGTACAAACGGATTTCCGAAATAACAACTTTATCGGTCGTTACACCTACATTTTTCAAATACTGCGGAAGATTTATATTTTTTACCAACTGGCTAAGTTCATCCATTGTTTGTGGATTGTAACTTAAATTAGGATTGCGGTCTTCCTCATTGGTAAGCATTAATTTAGCAATATTTCTTTCGAAATCAACTTGTTGTTTTGCTTTTTCGTTGGCTCTTGGGTCTTTTAGAATTTTGAATATATTGGCTATATATTCTTGGTACTTAACCAGAGCTTCGGTATTAGATGGACTGCTTTTTTGGTAGTAATCACGTCCCATTCCAATATTAAAACTTCCTAAATAAACGGTATTCATATTGGAATCTTTCATATCGGCGTATACTCCCCAGCTACAAATAGGATTTTCGTTTTTTAGAGTAGCTTCTTCCAGATATTTTTGCAGGTCGGCAATATTTTTAATAGCATCGATTTTGGCTAAACTTACTTCGATAGGCTTTAACCCTTCGGCATTGCGTTTATTCCAATCTATAAATGATTGATACAAATCTTTAATTTTTTGACCTTCACTACCTTGAGGAAGATTTTCTTTGAGCAAATTATCCAAGATAAGTAAGCAATTTTCATCTGTTTTTTCTCTCAAAATATGAAAAGAACCCCACGTAGGCTTATCGGCAGGAATTTGAGCAGTTTTCATCCAGCCTCCGTTCACATAGTTATAAAAATCATCTTGCGGACGCACCGTCAAGTCCATAGCTGTAAGGTCTATCCCTTTTTCGATTTCAATTGTTGATTTTTCTTTCATTGTAGCTTTTGGTTTTTCACTATTTCCACAAGCCACCATAAGACCGATGGTAGAAAATAGAATTGTTTTTTGTTTGATATTTGTCATATTTTTTTAATTTTTATTGGTCAAAGTATATAAAATATTAAAAATAAGTTTTTTGAAATCTATTTTATCCATTAATTTCGATTAGCATCTAAACGGAGAAAAATAAAAAGTAAAATGGTAAAAGCCCACAACCCCGAACCTCCATAACTGAAAAAAGGCAAAGGAATACCTATGGTAGGAATCAGCCCGATTACCATTCCTATATTAACGCAATAATGCACAAAAAGAATCGAAACCACACAATAGCCATATATTCGGCTAAAATTAGAGCGTTGCCTTTCTGCCAAAATAATGAGCCTCAAAAGCAAAAAAGTAAATAGAAAAACTACTGTAAGCGTACCGATAAGCCCCCATTCTTCGCCCAATGTGGTAAAAATATAATCCGTATGTTGTTCAGGAACAAAACTTCCTTTGGTACGTGTCCCCTCCAAAAACCCTTTGCCGAAAACACCTCCTGAGGTAATTGCCGATTCAGACATATAGGTATTGTACCCAAAATCACGTCGCATTTCGTAAATCTTTTGAGGGTCTTGTTCTAAACGCAACCATAAACTGATTCGATTACGATGGTGTTGTTTCAATATATTTTCAAAAAATATATTGGTAGAAAATGTGGTAATAATACAAGTTATTGACAAGAGAAGAATACTCTTCAATGGAATTTTGTTTTTACGTTTTTTATACCAAATACTATACAACCAAATGGAAATTCCACTTATAAAAATCGTAAAAACATTTCCAAATTTCAGCGTAGAAATAAATATCAGCCCAGCTAAAGTTAAATACAAAAGCAATGTTGATGGCATTCCCTCACGAAATAAAACAAATACTAACGAGAAGAAAACCAGCAAACTACCCACATCGGGCTGAAGTAAAATCAAAACAGCTGGTAGCCCAATAATGATAAAGGAACGAAGAAGGTCTTTCGGTTGTTTTATATCGGTATGGATATCGCTCAAAAATTTTGAGAAAAATAATGCAGTTGCTACTTTGGCAAACTCACTTGGCTGAATCGTAACTGAACCGATAGCATACCACGATTTGGCTCCATTAGTTTCTTTCCCGAATACAAAAAGCCCTGCAAGAATTACAAGACTGATGATATAAAAAACAGCCGAAAAATTTTCATAAAACTTCGAATCAATAGCCAAAATAAAGATTATCAGTACAAAACTAAGTCCGATAAACATAAATTGCTTCCCGTAGAATTGGTTAATATCAAAAATCGAAGTAAGATTCGCTTCATTGTACGTGGTCGAAAAAACGGCGACCCAACCAATGCTCACCAAAAGTAAGTAACACAAAACTGATAACCAATCTATTTTTTTTACAAGGCTTCGCTTCATTATTTTAAGCTAAAAATTAATTATTCGTAATACGCAAAATTTGATGATTCGAAAAGAAATATTCTTTTTCAAATCACCAAATTGTAAAATTTGTAATTATTGCTATTTATTTTCTTTGTTTAAGCAAAAAATAAATAGCTTCTATTGCTAAGTTAAACCATCGCTTTCGAGGACTTAATAGCGAAAATCCTACACGCGAAAAAGCATTTGCAACGAGATTCTGAACTGAAAAATGCTGTTTTAAATCTGAAACATTCGTTTTCAGATATAACATATCAATTTGTTTTTTTAGTTTCAATATTTTTAAATCCGTTTCAATTTCTTCAAAGGATTGGTATTTTTTATTCTTAGTAATCATCATCGTCATCATCTGATTTGAAATAGGCTTCTGAAAGTCTATTTAACAAAGGTTTTTCAATAAGTTTTTTCCTGAAAATAAACACAATACACGCCAGCAGAATATAAAAAACTCCGATACACACAAATCCTAAAGCAATGCTACTAAGCCAGCTCCCGATGGCAAAAGCTGTTGCGAACGAAAGGAAAAAAAGCACCAATAAACACGCCAATCCAAATACGAAAATATTTATCAATCCATACGAGGATTTCGCTATAAATCTGAATACGAATAACTTATAGTAGGTTACATTTGCGTCAAACGTATCTTCTGCTTTTGAAGAAATTTCGTCGAAAGTTTCTTTAATACTGTTTTTGAGCATAATTTTAAGTTTGTTTTTTCATAGCAATCACCTAATTATGAATTTCTTACATAATTAGGTGAAAAACTATGGATTATTTTTTTACTTCTGTAATTTGTCTTTAGCCTCTTTTAAAGCTGCTAATTTTTTTTCTAAAACGGTAATAATATCCTCAGCTTTATAGCTTGATTTAGATATGATGTTTTCTACTTTATCCTCTAAAGTACCTTTAAACTCTGAAGATTTTTCTCTTACTTCTTGACTCAAAGTATCTATTCTTCTTCTTAGTTTGGAAGTAGTTTCATCAACTGAATCTTTGATTTTTTTACGCGTATTTTTCCCTTTGTCTGGAGCGAATAATATTCCAGCTCCTACGCCCACAGCAACACCTGTTACTAATGCTAATAATACATTTCCTGTTCTTGCCATAATAAATTTGTTTTGTGCCACAATTTCTTGCAACTGATTAATACTTATTTAAATTGTTATGTTATAAAAAATTCCACATTATGTCAAAATTCTAAGTGGCTAACTCATTTGTTTTCCGATAGCCAAAAAGTTCTTTTTCCATAATAGTTTCCGCTACGCCCTCAGGGAGAAGCTGTTGCCAGCCCGATTCACCTTTTTCGATTTTTGCCAAAATCTCACGTGAATATATGCTAAGGTGTACGGGGTCATAATCTTTTATGTCTACTAATTTCCCGTTGAACTTAAAAAATTTGTATAACTCTTTCATCCGTGGGTGAACTTTTAAGTTTTCACTATTGATGATTTCGTTTGTTTCGGTATTTCTTGTAGGGAAAAGATATATTTTTATATCCCGATAGAAAAGTTTCCCAAAAGCTTCCAAAATTCCACCACTCAAATGGCGATAATATTTCTCATCAAAAATAGCAATTAAATTATCCACACCCATTGCCAAGCCCATTCGGTTATGTGTGTAATTCGAAAAATATTCGACTACGCGATAATACTCCTTAAAGTTCGAAATCAATACTTTCTGTCCTAATGAACACAATAACTTGGCTCTGTCCATAAAGTCCTGCTCATCAATATCTCCTTGAGCACTTAAGTTAGAGAGTGTAATCTCAAAAATCACTTCGGTTCGAGACGGATTTACTTTGTTTTCTGCTAAAAACATCGCCAATGATTTTTGATACATATCCATATTTACTTTGGTTACAGGTCTGAAACTTCCTCGCAAAGTAAGAATATTTTTCTTATAAAGCTGTTCTGCTGGTAATATGTTATTCCCGTCAGGACCGAACATAACAGCTTCGGTCATTCCATTTTTAACAAGTTGCAAACTCATCAATCTATTATCCACATCTTCAAAATCAGCTCCTGAGAAATTAATCATGTCAATTTCAATCAAGTCCTTATCAATATGGTCATAAAGATATTTTAATATTTTCTTAGGCTTAGACGTTTTGTAAAAAGCTCCATAAATCAGATTCACACCCAGAATTCCCAATGTTTCTTGCTGTGCACGAGCCTCTGTTTGGTGAAATCGGATATGGAGAATAATTTCATTATATCCGCCGTGAGGTTTCGTCTGAAAACGCATTCCTACCCATCCGTGACCTTTGTTTCGCTTAGCAAAATCTATCGTTGTAACGGTATTTGCATAGGAAAAAAACAATTTATTAGGATGATTGGCACGCGTAAGGCGTGTTTCTATGAGTTTTATTTCATAATCCAACATTTTTTTCAGTCGGCTTTCTGTTACATAACGACCGTCAGCCTCCACGCCATAAACAGCATCACTTACCTCTTTATCATAAGCACTCATCGCCTTGGCAATAGTCCCTGAAGCGGCTCCTGCTCTAAAAAAATGCCTTACTGTTTCCTGTCCTGCACCTATTTCGGCAAAAGTTCCATAAATATTTTCATTCAAATTGATTCGCAAAGCTTTTGCTAATGTTGAAGGAACATCTTCAATAGCAATATCTTTATCTCCTTGAATAATAACACTCATAATATGTTCTTTAGTGGTCTTTTAAAAAAATTTTTTACAAATATAAGAAATTCTCCGATAAAATCCTAATTTTGCAAGAAAAAACACATTGAAAATTATTCTTTTAGGTACAGGTACATCACAAGGAATCCCCATAATAGGGAGTAATCACCCTGTGGGATTTAGTAAAAATGAGAAAGATAAGCGTTTACGAACTTCGGCTTTGATTTCGTGGGATAATGTGAATTTGGTTATAGATTGTGGATCTGATTTTAGGCAACAAATGCTTAAACACAATGTAAATCATTTGGAAGCTATTCTATTTACACACGAACACGCTGACCATACTGCTGGAATGGACGATATTCGCCCTTTTGTATACCAGCAAGGAGATATGCCCATTTACGCTCTTCCTCGAGTGATTTCCGAACTAAAAAAACGATTTGAATATATTTTCAAAACCGAAAATCGCTACCCAGGAGCTCCTTCGGTAGGAATTAATGAAGTAGAAAACCTTCCTTTTGAGCTATATGGCAAAACGATAATTCCTATTGAAGTAATGCATGGCGAACTTCCTATTTTAGGCTATCGGATTGAAAAAATGGCGTACATTACCGATGCTAAAACTTTGTCTACAAGCGAACTTGACAAATTGTACGGGTTGGAGGTTTTGATACTAAACTGTTTAAGAGAAGAAACACACCCTACACACTTAAATCTGGAAGAAGCTCTGAAAATTATAGAAATTATTAAACCCAAACGGACATATTTCACACATATAAGCCAAACTTTTGGCTTCCATGATGAAATATCTAAAAAACTTCCTCCAAATGTATTTTTGGGTTACGATAATTTAGTAATAACAATTTAAGTCAAAACAATAAGGTCAAAAATACTAAAAATATTTTTGACCTTATTACTTTTTTAGATTTTTAGTCATAAAAAAAGTTTATTGAAATTATATCAATAAACTTTTTATTTTTTATAATCAGTAAATTCAAATGATTTCACTAACTATTTTTAATTATCAATAAATATTTTAGAGAAATCAGAAATTTACTTCATTTTTAATTTATTAATCCATACTAATAATGATAAACTCACTTCTACGGTTGGCTTGATGTTCTTCAGTAGTACAATT
>JAUNHN010000198.1 GCA_030523915.1 Capnocytophaga sp.
TCACCCAAACAAAATGCCGAGCCTTGTCCAAATTCAGCAGAACGCTATTTTGATTATCGTCCGAAATTGGTCGGCTTTTCACAATAGAAGGCGTGTCGGGAATATGAATTACATCGCCAAAAACGAAGTCTATCGGCTGATTTTCATCAAAATAACGAGCGTATTCGTAGGTGTCAAAATAATATGCCTTTGGGGTTTGTGGTTTTGTAAGGTTTTTTATATACATCTGTCCCGAAAACGAAATAGGAGTCGTTATTTTACAATAATAATCCACTCGTTTTTGTGCGTTTTCTAACGTTTTCGGAGGTAACGATGCTTTCAGCTTTGCTATTTTTGCTGAGGGATTGCTTCTTTTCCCAAAGAAAAACAGGCTATAACTGCGAATGTAGTACCAAAATTTAACCTTTTTAATAATTTTCATGATTTCTTTGAGCCAGAAGTTAGAATCGTTTTGCAAATATAAAGTAAATTATTTGCATATATGACGTTTGATTGGTTTTTTTATTCATCAAAATCTCCATAATTTTGTAATTTTCTTAATTACAGGTATTTAAATCTTGATTATCTAACTGAGTTACGTCGAAACATTACGTTTTTATTAGGCTCAGGCTAACAATGACACAACAATTTATAACACATCAGCTATAAAATTTTCAAAAAAACAATTCATTTATTTGGCTGAATCGTAAAAAACTATTACATTTGCCCCTAACAATTTTACACTTCTCAAAATATACAAAAGCCTTATTTAATAAGGTAAGGTTTTTTGTTGCATACATCCAAATAATTTTTTTAGTTTATGATAATGCAATGTTGCATTGTTAGTTTTCTCTCGTATCTGATTACGCGATTTTTTGTTATACACCAAATCAAAAACTAACATTCGCTTCTAAAATTATCACTTAATAATTTTCAGAAATGGAAAAACGAAATTTAACTTTCCTGAATATATGGAATATGAATTTTGGCTTCTTGGGGGTGCAAATTGCCTACGCCTTACAGAATGCCAACAACAGCCGTATTTTTGCCACACTCGGGGCTGACCCACACGATTTGAGCTACTTTTGGATTCTCCCTCCACTGATGGGACTCATCATTCAACCCATTGTAGGAACAGCTTCTGACCGCACTTGGACGCGTTTCGGGCGACGCATTCCCTACCTATTCGTCGGGGCAATCGCCGCCGTTATCGTTATGGCATTGCTACCCAATGCAGGAAGTTTCAACCTCAGCGTTGCTAACGCAATGATTTTCGGGCTGATAGCATTGATGCTACTGGACACCGCAATCAATGTCGCTATGCAACCTTTTAAAATGTTGGTGGGCGATATGGTTAATGAAAAACAGAAAAAACTTGCCTTTTCCGTGCAAAGTTTCGTGTGTAATGCGGGGAATTTCATCGGATTTTTGTTTCCGATTTTCTTTACCTTTATTGGTATTCAGAATGAAGCTCCAAAAGGCGTTGTTCCCGATTCGGTGATTTATTCGTTTTATGCAGGAGCGGCAATTCTCATTCTGTGTGTGCTTTACACGATTTTCAATGTGAAAGAAATGCCTCCGAAGGAATACGCTGCTTTCCATAATATTGAAGAAAAATCCGCAGAAAAGAACACTTCCAATCTTCTTACATTACTGAAAAATGCTCCCAACGCTTTTTGGTCGGTAGGGCTTACGCAATTTTTCTGCTGGGCGGCATTCGTTTATATGTGGACTTACACAACGGGCGGTATTGCCGAAAATGTATGGAATACAACCGATGCTCAATCGCAAGCGTACCAAAAGGCGGGTAATTGGGTCGGAGTGCTTTTTGCGGTGCAGTCTGTTGGGGCGTTGCTTTGGGCTGTGGTATTGCCTTTCTTCAAATCGAATAAAATGGCGTATTTTGTGAGTTTGCTTTTAGGAAGTGTTGGCTTTGTAATGGCGTTTTTCATCAATGATGCGTACTTACTTTTCATTCCATTTACGCTAATTGGCTGTGCGTGGGCGGCAATGTTGGCGTTGCCTTTTACAATTCTGACCAATGCGTTAAAAGGAGGCAATATGGGAGCTTACTTGGGGCTTTTTAACGGAACAATTTGCATTCCGCAGATTGTAGCTTCGGTTTTGGGTGGCTTGATTTTACATTTACTCGGTGGAAGTTCGGCTTTGATGCTCGTTGTGGCAGGTGTGCTGTTACTATTGGGAGCTGTGAGCGTTTTCCGCATAAAAGAAAACTAAAAATCAGTTGTTTAACAACATAAATTCATTTGAAATAACATAAAACACTAAAAAAAGACACTAATGAAAGGATATATATTTGATTTAGACGGCGTAATTGTAGATACAGCCAAATTCCATTTCGTAGCGTGGAAAAAAATAGGCGAAGAATTCGGTTTTACCCTAACGCACGAGCTGAACGAACAGCTTAAAGGCGTAAGCCGAGTAGATTCATTGAAGAAAATTCTCGGTTGGGCAGGGGTTTCGGTCTCGGAAAAGCAATTCAATGAACTGGCAACTCGCAAAAATGACGATTACCTCAGCTACGTAGCCCAAATGGACGAAAACGATATACTACCAGGGGTAAAAAACTATCTGCAAAAGCTCAAAAACGAAGGAAAATACATCGCATTGGGGTCGGCAAGTAAAAACGCTCGACTGATATTGGAAAAAACAGGTATCATATCGCTTTTCGATGCTATCGTAGACGGAAACGATGTGTCCAAAGCCAAGCCCGACCCCGAAGTATTCATCATCGCAGCTCAGAAATTAAACGCTAAAAATGAAGAATGCGTTGTTTTTGAAGATTCAGAAGCAGGAATAGAAGCCGCAAAAGCCGCTAATATGAAAGCAATAGGCATCGGAAACCCTGAAATACTACATCAAGCCGATGAAGTTTTTAACGATTTCAACGAAATTTTACAAAAAGGAATTTTAACGAAGTAAATTTATTGCATAGTTTCTGTCAAATTGAGTAAAGTTTTTGTCAGGCTGAGCGAAGTCGAAGCCCAAAAAAGCGTAATTCAAACTGCAAAGTATATGAACGA
>JAUNHN010000028.1:0-5184 GCA_030523915.1 Capnocytophaga sp.
AATCTGTAAAATCGCTGATTCCTTTAATATGTCAGACTGAGCGAAGTTGAAGGCTCTTATTCTCTTAGGCTTCGACTACGCTCAGCCTGACACCGTATAATTTGCACATAATTACAAAAAACATTTGGTTTAAACAAATTGCTTTAATTAACCTTAAACAAAATGGAATCTGTAAAATCGCTGATTCCTTTAATATGTCAGACTGAGCGAAGTTGAAGGCTTTTGTTTCTCTTAGGCTTCGACTTCGCTCAGCCTGACATCGTCTAATTTGTACATAATTACAAAAAACATTTGGTTTAAACAAATTGCTTTAATCAAAATAGTGATTACATTTAGTAATGTACCAATATATACTTTCAAATTCTTACAGAAAATATATTGCTGAAAATATGTTTGCCCCAAAATAATAAACTCAATGCAAAAAAAGCATTGAGTTTATGATATTATGATGCGTTCTGCAAATTGAATTTATTTAGTTTTTCCTTAGCGTATTCTCTGGTTACGTTCAATTCGGAGGTGTCCGTTCCTGGTAGTTCAAACATTGCATCGGTTAGGATACTTTCACAAAGCGAACGCAAACCTCTTGCTCCGAGCTTGTATTCCATAGCTTTCTCAACGATAAAATCCAACGCTTCTTCATCAATACTAAAATTGATACCGTCCATTTCAAATAATTTTTGGTATTGTTTGATGATTGCGTTTTTCGGTTCGGTTAGAATCATTCGCAGGGTTTCTTTGTCCAACGGATTCATATAAGTTAAAACAGGAAGCCTCCCGATGATTTCTGGAATTAGCCCAAAATCTTTTAAATCTTTCGGAATAATGTACTGCATCAAATTACTCTTATTGATTTGATTGTTCTTCGAGGTATTGTACCCTACCGCTTGCATATTCATACGTTTTGAGATGATACGTTCAATTCCATCAAAAGCACCTCCTGCAATGAAAAGAATATTTTCGGTATTTACTTCGATATACTTTTGGTCGGGGTGCTTACGTCCTCCCTTCGGAGGCACATTGACCACAGAACCTTCGAGCAGTTTAAGCAATCCTTGCTGAACGCCTTCGCCCGAAACGTCTCTTGTAATGGAAGGATTGTCGCCCTTACGAGCTATTTTGTCAATTTCGTCTATGAAAACGATTCCTCGTTCGGCTCTCGCTACATCATAGTCTGCCGCTTGAAGTAAACGTACCAATAGGCTTTCCACATCTTCGCCCACGTAACCTGCTTCGGTCAATACTGTTGCATCGACTATCGCAAGCGGAACGTTCAAAAGTTTGGCAATAGTTTTGGCTACGAGGGTTTTCCCTGTTCCAGTTTCGCCTACCATTATTACGTTACTTTTCTGTATCTCGACATTGTCGTCTGAGTTAGGTTGTTGCAAACGTTTGTAATGATTGTAAACCGCAACCGAAAGGATTTTTTTTGTAACATCTTGCCCGATAACGTATTGGTCAAGAAACGCTTTGATTTCGGTAGGTTTTTTCAGTAGGTTATTTTCTTCGTTTGGGGTGATTTTGTCGTTTTTGAAATTCATTTCCTCCAAGAAAATTCCGTGAGCCTGTTCGATGCAATAGTTGCAAATACGAGCATCCATTCCATTAACCAGCAACTCGGTTTCCAATTCTGGACGACCACAAAATGAACAAAAATTATCTGATTGTTTTTTAGACATTTTTATCAATTAGTTTTTAGGGTTTAGGGGTTAGGATTTAGAAAGCCCCCTTCGGGGCTTTGGGGGCTTAGCTTATTTTCTAACCAAAACTTCGTCAATCATTCCGTATTCTTTGGCTTCTTCGGCTTTCATCCAATAGTCGCGTTCGGAATCTTTGTAGACTTTCTCAAAAGGTTGTTTTGAATGCTGAGCGATAATTTGATAAAGTTCATCTTTAAGTTTGAGCATTTCTTTAAGGTTGATTTCCATATCGGTAGCCACTCCTTGAGCTCCTCCTGATGGCTGGTGAATCATCACGCGAGAGTGTGGCAATGCCGAACGTTTTCCGTCAGCTCCTGCACACAATAACACCGCTCCCATTGAAGCTGCCATTCCCGTACAAATCGTGGCTACATCAGGCTTGATGAACTGCATTGTGTCGTAAATTCCAAGCCCTGCATACACGCTTCCGCCTGGCGAATTGATATAAATTTGAATATCTTTCGAGCTATCGACACTTTCTAAAAACAATAGTTGAGCCGTAACGATATTGGCGATATGGTCGTCAATTCCTGTTCCTAAAAAGATGATTCTGTCCATCATAAGACGCGAAAAAACGTCCATTTGAGCTACGTTTAGCTGACGTTCTTCCATAATATAAGGTGTCATACTTGATATAATTTTATCATAGTACAAACTGTTTACGCCGTGTTTTTGGGTGGCGTATTTTTTAAATTCTTTATTGAAATTCATAGGTTTATGATTTTTGTCTGCGTTTTTATGTAGGCAATTCTATTTATGATGAAAAGGCGTTAAATTCAGTTTAACGCCTTTGTATGTTGAAATACAACTAAATTTTAAGCCTCGTCTGTTTTGTAAACTTCTTTGATAAACTCATCAAAAGTTGTTTTTTTGGTGTCAAATTTTACATTTGCTTTGTAGAAATCTAACAATTTGCTAAATACCAACTGTTGATTAATACGCTGAACCTCATCACGATTTTGCAATATCTTCGCAGCGATTCCTTCTACATACGAATCATCGTCTGCTGGCATTCCATACTGGCGTAGTTGATTTTTTACGTATGTATTAGCGTAGTTTTTCAACTCCTCAAATGTAGGTTGCAAGTTATTGTCGGTCAATATTTTACCTTCGATAAGCTGATAACGAAGTCCTTTTTCTGATTTTTCGTATTCGGCGTTAGCTTCTTCTTCTGTAAGTTCTTTTTCGCCTGCGGTACGTAACCATTTTTTCAAAAATTCAGCTGGTAAATCAAATTTTGTGTTGTCTACCAAATAATCTGTAACTTCGTTTAAGAAATGCTGGTCGGCTTGTTCGGCATATTGTAATTCTGAATTCTTTTTGATTTCCTCACGCAATTCTGCCTCAGACGAAACGCTTCCTGCTGGGAATAATTTATCGAAAAGTTCTTGATTTAGAGCAGCTTCCTCACGAACGTTCACTTCCTCGATAGTAAATGTTACAACCACGTCCAAATGATGAGCCTCATCGTGCGACACCTTTAAAAAGTGCATCAAATCGTGCGAATCCTTGAACAATCCTTTGGTTTGTAACTGTAATTGGTCGCCAATTTTTTTGCCTACAAATGCAGTTCGGTTTTCAGGGCTTAACACTTCTAATTTGAAAGTGGCTTTGTTGTCGATATTTTTTTCTTCATTGAAGAAAGAACCTGTGATTTCGATGTCGTCTTGGTCTAAAACCTCTCCTTTTGAAATCAATTTCCCGAATTGCTTACGGATACGCTCCACTTGCTTATCAATAAGATTTTCTTCCACAGCAATTTCGTAGCGTGTAATTCCTTTTTTAGGCTGTAAATCCAAATCGAACTTAGGAGCTAACCCTATTTCAAACTCAAAAGTAAAATTCTCGGCATTCCAATCAAAATCTTGTTTTGCTTTCGGAAGCGGATTTCCTAAAATATCTAATTTTTCATCAACAATGTATTTATTTAATGAATCTTGTAACAATTTGTTCACTTCATCAAATAAAATTGCCTTTCCGTATTGTTTTTTAATCATTCCCAAAGGTACGTGTCCTTTTCTAAATCCAGGTACATTTGCGGTTTTTTTGTAATTTGTAAGTACTTTTTCTACTCTGTCAGCGTAATCTTCCTTTTCGATAGCCACCGTAACTACGGCGTTCAAAGCATCAATTTGCTCTTTTGTAATATTCATTTTTTAAAATATTTAAGTCTAAAAATTTCAGTTTGCAAAGGTAATACAATATATGGAAACTAAAAAATTTTTAAAATACTTTCTTATAGGATTAGCCTTTCTTAAAGCTAAATGGCTGATTTTATTTCATTTCCACACGAAAAACATTTCTAAAAGAACCAATAATCTTTTCTAATTCACAATTTTCTTAGTTCTTGCTCCAAATTCCTTACAAGTCCAAAAAGATAATTGAACTGCTCCCAATAGAGTTGAATTTCACGTTTGGAAATAGGATTTAGATTTTCTTCTTCCAATTCTATAACCTGTTGTTTTTCAATAATATTTCTTACAGATTTATTAAGATTTTCTACTAAATGTTCGTTATTTTGAATATCGGCAATGGGTTTGCTGGTAAGTAGTGCCAAACTTTTATCAAGTGATGCAATGAGGTCATCAATTGCTTGGTTAAAAACATCTTTGGGGAAGGTTGTGTTTTTTGATTTCTGTCGCACCCCTAACGATGCTACTGAAGAAAGAAACGATTGCTGAATAACGATAATTCCATAAGTAGAAGCATTGTTATTTTGCTTAGACTTAGGCTCTTGCATCATTCGCTGAAAAGTAGCATTTAGGTTGGAAAGTGCCAAAAAGGCTTCTTTCCGAGAAATTTTGTACGCATTGGTAATACCTTGTTCTGTATTGAAAACCGCTTTCACTTGTTCCAAATATCCGATATTAGCTCGTATTGATTTTTGAATTGCTTCACCGTAGGTTCTGTATTCCCACGTCGGCAAAATCAGATAGTTAGCTACAAAAGCGAGTCCTACACCAATGGCTGTATCAAGCAGTCGGTCGTGAATCACTGTATACACATCAGTAGATGCCAGTGCAAACATAAAAATCGCACTTATGGTAATAAAAATCGAGGCATACATATAGTTTTCCTGCATCAAACCAAAAGCAATTGGCATACAAAGCACTCCTATATAAAGGTACAAACTCGGATTCGGAAAGAGTAATATCACCGCAAAAGCGATAATTCCTCCTAAAAGAGTTCCATAAATTCGATGTAGCGACCGCTCTTTCGTTAATCCAAAACCAGGACGCATAATGATAAATAAAGTCAAAATAATCCAATACGCATTGCTAATCGAAAAGTAATCGCCTATGAGAAAGGCAATTATCGTTATTATCGAAATCCGAACAGAATGCCTAAAAAAAGATGATTTTAACGAAATATGGTCTTTGAGCCGTTTCCACGAATAGTTTTGAGAGCTCACAAATTTTCGATATGTGTCCGTATCACGTTTGCTCGTATCACTATGGTAATAATTTTCAAAAATAACACGAATATT
>JAUNHN010000028.1:5194-21540 GCA_030523915.1 Capnocytophaga sp.
TCAATCGATTTATATTGATTTTCAATGTATATATAAAAATTTCGGATTGTCAATACCTTTTCTTTGTCAGCCTCACTGGTATGTCGAGATTTGAATTCAGCATTTTTTTGTTTTATATCTAACAACAACGTTTTCAATGAGTTATCTAATCGAATACCTTTACGAGAACCTATATAAACCGACATTTGTTGTAATTGCTCGGCAAGAGCTTTCAAAAAATCAGAATAGGATTTCAGAATATCTTTATTTTCAGCAAATTCTTTATCAATTTTATCGTATTGTATTGGATTTGCTAAAGCTAATTCAAAAATATCAACCAATTCTATAAACATCAAAAATTGCCGTTGGAGATAGTTTGTTTTGCCCGATTTGCTTCGAGAATCTAAAATAACTTCACGTAGTTTTTCATAGTTTTCATTCAAATTGGTTTGTAAATTAATCATTTTTTTAAATCCTTCATCTCTGTTTTCTGATAGTAACAAAGCTGCTCGAACTGAAAAAAAATCCGCTGTGAGTGAAAAACATTTTCCTAATAATTGTTCACTATACTGTCGAGGTTTTATCCATAAATAAAACAAAACCAATGAAATATACCACAATCCGCCACAGAGAATATACAACAAATATAGCAGAATTTCTACCCCTTGCTGAATGTGCGATAAAGTCGAAGCTATACTGAATAATCCCGCAAAAGCCACCATTGAGGCTCGATACCCATAAAGAGAAATATAGGCATTGAAAAATGTAAGCAAAAATATGGTTGCTAACAACACATAAAAATATGGGAAAGCGATGTTTATAAAAAAACAACTTGCCATAGCCAATAACGTAGCTACAAGCAATCCGCCGATGTGATGCTTTCGGTTGCCAGGTATGTCGCTGGGAGAAATCGCAATGATAGTCAGCCCCATCGGAATCCCTACTTCGAGAACATCAAAGTACCAGCCTATCCCAATAGGAACAATTACCGCAATGGTTTTTAACACACCTTTGAAAAAAGAAAAACTTTTCAGAAAAGAAATGATTTCTAAATACATTTTTTTAGTATATTCGCCACAAAAATAATAAAGAAACTCGAAAGTTGAAAATCACAATGAATCTTGATATAAAAAACGCTGTCGAAACGCTTACTGTTGGAGGCACAATTCTATACCCAACCGATACAGTCTGGGGAATTGGTTGCGATGCTACCAACGAGGAGGCTGTAACTAAAATTTTTAGTATAAAACAACGAAATGAAAGCAAAAGTTTGATAATTTTGGTAGATTCGGAGCAAATGTTACGAAATTACACAGAAAATACATCTGATTTTGTGTTTGATTTTCTAAAAAACATCCACGAACCAACAACTATTATCTATCCGAATGCGAAAAATTTGGCAAAAAATGTAATTTCTTCCGATAATTCAGTAGGAATACGCTTAATTAAAGATGATTTTTGCAAAAAAATGATTCAAAAATTCGGAAAACCGATAGTTTCTACATCGGCAAACATCAGCGGCAACCCAACGCCAAGAATTTTCAAAGAAATAGATACCGAAATCATCAAAAATTGTGATTATATCGTAAAACACCGTCAAGAAGACACCGAAATCAGACCTCCTTCTCGCTTAGTGCGTTTTGACCTAAACGGAAATATAGAATTTTTAAGATAATATTATATGAATATACTGAATACCAAACAAATACGTTATGACAAGGCTTATATGCGAATTGCTGTGGAATGGGCAAAACTCTCCCATTGTAAGCGTAAACAAGTCGGGGCAATTATCGTAAAAGACCGAATGATTATTTCGGACGGCTACAACGGTACTCCAACAGGATTTGATAACTGCTGCGAGGACGAAAACGGAGACACCAAATGGTATGTACTTCACGCTGAGGCAAATGCGATTATGAAAGTTGCTGCTTCCACGCAATCCTCACAAGGAGCTACGCTCTACATTACAATGTCGCCGTGCAAAGAATGTAGCAAACTCATCCATCAATCGGGCATTACACGCGTAGTTTACAAAGAACTTTACAAAGACGATGAAGGTATCGCTTTTCTCGAAAAAGCAGGTGTGGAACTTGTACATTTGCCTGAAATAGAATAGAAATAATCTAAAATTAATGTAAAGTTTTTTTTGTTCTTAAATAATTTATATTTTTGCAGATAAATAAGTATATTATGTTAAAAATTAAACTTTTTGTTATATTTTTCTTTTTAATAGGAAGTACTCAATTCATCATATCGCAAAATAACAATAATAATAATAACATCGATAGTAGTAATACCACTCTTGATACTCAACAGATTTCGTCTATAAATGTTGATAATATATCTGATGAGCAACTGAAACTTTATTGGGAAAAAGCTCAAGCTCAAGGTTATACACTCGACCAACTTATTATGGCTGCGAGAATGCGAGGAATGACCGATATACAAGCTATGAAGCTGAGACAGCGTATTTTACAGTTGTCTACGAATACTAACAAATCGTTTAAAAACACCTCTGAAGATTTATATCAAGAAAGAGAAAATGAAGAAACGTTTGGTTTTACAGGTAAGGAAAATAAAGACTCTTTAGCATTAGAAAACAAAAAAGATTCTATCTTTGGAATGAATTTTTTCAAAAATCCAAAAATTTCATTCACCCCAAATATGAATATGGCTACTCCTGAAAATTATCAAGTAGGTCCAGGTGATGAACTCTTAATCGAAGTGTGGGGAGCTACGGAAGGTTCTTTTAAACAAACAGTTGATAATCACGGAAATATATTCATAAACGCTATCGGAAAAATCAATGTTTCAGGACTTACTTTTGAGGAATTGAAAACCAAAATTAATTCCTATTTAAGGCGTATTTATTCTGGAATTTCTGCTCCCGAAGGCAGTTATAATAAAGTATATTCGGGTGTAACTATTACTCAAGTACGAACTGTAAAGGTAAATATTATCGGTGAAGTTGCCGTTCCAGGCACGTACTCTTTAAGTGCTTTATCTACTGTACTTAACGCTCTGTATGCTTGTGGCGGACCTACCGAAAATGGCTCATTCAGAGAAATAAGTCTAATACGAAACGGACAAAAAATAGCTACTTTTGACGTGTATGATTTTCTAATACACGGAAGTGAAAAAGGCAATTTACCTCTTAAAGACCAAGATGTTATCATTGTTCCTCCATATATAAATCGCGTTTTAATAGAAGGAGAAGTAAAACGTAAAGGTGCTTACGAAACCAAAGAAGGTGAAACACTCGCTAATTTAATCACTTTTTTTGGTGGATTTACCTCCGAGGCTTTTACAAACACTTTGGTTGTAGAACGTATTGTAAATGCGAAACGGGAAGTGCGAGAAGTTGCTTTTAATGATTTTTCGAGCTTTTCAATTCAAAATGGTGATAAACTAAAAGTTCATCCTATTACAGATGAATACCAAAACCGATTAAGTATCGGAGGTGCTGTATATCAGCCTGGTACCTATGAATTTAAAGAGGGTATGACAGCTCTTGATTTACTCAATCGTGCTAATGGTGTGAAGAAAGAAGCCTCACTCGAAAGAGGACTCATTTTCAGGACTTTAAACCGTGTAGATTATCAAACTATCAATTTTTCAGTAAAAGATTTAATCGACCAAAAAGAAAATATTCCACTAAGAGACAATGATAGTATTCATATTTTCTTCAAAGATTCATTACGAATGGCTCGATTTATAAAAGTAGAAGGTGCTGTAAATAAACCCAAAGAACTTCCTTTTATGGAGAATATGACCGTGGGAGATGTAATTGCTTTGGCAGGAGGACTTTCACAAGGAGCTGATGCTACTACTGTGGATATATTTCGTGAAATCAACGATGGCGATTTTCATAAATTAAGTCAAGAATTTAAAACTTCAGCAGATAATGTATTAGTTCCTGCCGATGGTAAAATTATCACTTTAGAGCCTAACGATATTGTTTCAGTACGTTATATCAAGGGGTATACCCCAATGCAAACGGTTACGGTGGAAGGCGAAGTCCTCTACCCTGGTATTTATAGCATTCGTACCAAAAACGAACGTATATCTGACCTTATAGAGCGTGTGGGAGGTTTTTCCCCTTATGCTTACATACAAGGAGCTACTCTTATCCGTAAAAAGTTAGACGAAGGCGATATTAAACAAGAACAATTTTTAGACGAATTAGTAGATATTGGAAGTATCGGCAATACTGACCAATCACTCAAAAAAATAGAGAAAAAACTTTCTGAATATCGCATCGGAATTGATTTGAAAAGAATATTAGCTCATAAACATAGTAAGCACGATTTAATATTAAATGAAGGAGATGTATTATTAATCCCTTCTGAAAAACAAACAATTGAAATTAAAGGCGAAGTATTAGCTCCTTCTTTGGTTCGTTTTGAGAAAGGAATGTCTCTTCTTGATTATGTAAACCGAGCTGGAGGGTTTGCAGACCGAGCCAAAAAGCGTTCTGTATATGTGATGTATGCCAATGGATATATTAAATCTACCAAAAATTCGCTTTTCTTTAAAAACTATCCAGAACTTGAGCCTGGAGCCATCATTATTGTTCCTTCAAAACCTGAAGCAAAACGACTTACTACGGGCGAAACAATCGGAATTATCTCAGCCATAACTACAATGGGTGCATTGATTTATAATATAGTAAAATAAAAATGAAAAACAATCAATCTACAAAACCAAATGAAGAAATTGATTTGATAGAATTAATTCGCAAACTATGGCGTGCGAAAATTTCTATTCTAAAATTCGTTATATTATTTTTCATTTTAGGTGTGCTTGTTGCCTTATTTTCTGCCAAAGAATATACCGCAACCACTGTAATGATTCCGCAAACTTCTGATGATAAAACTTCTGCAAACGGATTAGGCGGACTTGCAGCGATGGCAGGAATTAGTTTAAACGGAGCTTCGTCCGAGGCTATCCCTCTAAGCACCTATCCAGAAATAGTAAATAGCATTCCTTTTAAGAAAAAACTTGCCCAAACTATGTTAAAATTAGAAGGCATTGACAAAGAAATTTCTTACGAACAATACTATCACGACTATGTTAAAACAGGTTTTTTAGACGTTGTAAAAAAATACACAATCGGTCTACCTGCCGTGATTTTTGGCAAAGAGGAAAAAAATGACAAAACCCAACAAGAAGGCAACATTCTTTCCATCACTCATAAAGAAAAAAAACTTTTTGAAAACATCACAAGACAATTAACATTAGAAATTGACGAAAAAAAAGGTATAATCACATTAACATACAATATGCCTGAAGCATTAGCAGCAGCTCAAATGTTGCAAAGTGCTCAAACGTTATTACAAGAAACTATCACAGCTTTTAAAATACAGAAAGCCAGTGAAGAGCTGGATTTTATCCGTCAGCGATATGAAGAATCTGAAAAAAATTTCAAAGCCAAACAGTTCGCTTTAGCTCAGTTTCAAGACCGAAATAGAGACCTTTTTGGTTCGCTTCCTCAAACCCGATTGCAACAATTACAAACCGATTATAACCTTGCTTTTAATGTGTACTCTGAACTCGCTAAGCAATTAGAAACCAAACAAATAAAAGTAAAAGAAGACCAACCTATTTTTATAATTATAGAACCTGTAAGTATCCCCAACGAGCGTTCTAAACCTAAAAGAATAATTATTGTCGCTATTTGGACTTTATTAGGAATTATAATAGGTATTGGCTCTGTTTTTGCAAAAGATTTTATGCGACAGATAAAGCAAGAAAAAACTGAAAATGAATAACATACAAAGAAATTATCCTAAAAAGATAATTTCTTTTTTCATATAAACGAAATATTATTGTATATTCGCACCCTATTATGAATATACACGATATTGAAGCTACAAAGTTTTTATTAGAAAAACGATTAAAAATTAGTATTATCCCCCACAAAAATCCTGATGGTGATGCCATAGGAAGCTGTTTGGGGCTATATCACTATTTGAAACTTAACAATCACGATGCTACGGTAGTATCGCCTAATGATTTTCCTGATTTTTTAAAATGGTTACCCGAATCTGAAAATGTTATAATCTATGACAATGAACCAGAAAAAGCTACTCAACAAATTGAAAAATCAGAGCTAATATTCACATTAGATTTCAATTCATTAAAACGAGCTGACACACTAACCCCTTTGTTAGAGGCTTCAAAAGCTACGTTCGTTATGATTGACCATCACCAAGAGCCTGATGATTATGCCAAAATCATCTTTTCAAATCCGATGGCAAGTTCTACCTGCTCAATGCTCTATTCATTCATTGATGCCATGGGCGACAAAGATTGTATTAATGCTACTATTGCTTCTTGCTTATATACTGGCATTATGACAGATACAGGAAATTTTAAATATGCTTCTACTACAAAAGACACACTCCAGATTGCCTCTTTCTTAATTGAAAAAGGAGCTAATAACAGCCAAATAAATAGTTACGTTTATGACAATAACTCATACGATAGGCTACAATTACTAAGTGTTGCACTTAAAAATATGGTGTACATAGAGAAATATAATACAGCTTATACCACTTTGACAAATGAAGAATTGGCTCAACATAATTTCCAAAAGGGAGATACAGAAGGTTTTGTAAATTACGGACTTAGTATTAAAAATACCGTTTTGGCTGTAATTTTTATTCAAGATAAAGATTATGTAAAAATCTCATTCCGTTCAAAAAATCAATACGATGTGAATACTTTTGCTCGAAAATATTTTAACGGCGGAGGGCATATTAACGCTTCTGGCGGAAAATTTGATGGCTCAATAGAAGAAGCTACTGCATTTTTCTTAAAAGTGCTACCTGAGTTTCATAACCTATAAAACGTACAATTATGTTACAAAAATGGAAACTTTTGGTTCTGATTACCATTTTTTTAGTAGCTTGTAGTGATAAACAGGCACGAAGACCTATTTCAGTCAAAACAGGAAATACATTTCTGAAAGAATCAGCTAAGAAAAACCGAGAACTACTTAATTCAGAAGAAGCTATTATTGATTCAATAATCAAAAAAGATACTGTAAATACCTTTGTAGATTCACAACACGGATTCAAATTTTACTATACCAAAACCAATCCTGAGGCTAACTATACCGCCGCATTTGGCGACAAAGTAACCTACAATTATAGCATCTCCGATATTAAAGGAAATGAAATTTACAGCGAGTTACAAGATTCTGACTATGAATACCTTGTTGAAAAAGAAGAACTTTTTTTAGGATTACGAGCTGCACTGAAAATCCTAAAAGAAGGTGAAAGTGGTGTTTTCTTTTTCCCTTCGGAAGTGGCGTATGGTTATCGAGGAGATAAAGAAAAAATAACGAACAATCAGCCTATTATTGCCAATATCCGGGTTTTAAAAATTGAGAAAAATAAAAATCCAAAAGAACAAGAAAAAGATTCTTTATTATAATTGTAAAAATTTGTAATCAAATATATCCAAAAATATATTAATTAAATAAAAATGAACAATTTATGAAACGAATGAATGTAATTATGTTGCTTATAGCAACTACGATTTTCTTCAGTTGTAAATCACAGAAGAATTCCAATTTAGGAGAAGGTTTATTTGCTGATTTCCAAACAAATAAAGGAAACATCATAGTAAAACTTAACTATAAAGAAACTCCTGTTACAGTAGCAAATTTTGTTACTTTGGCGGAAGGAAATAATCCTTTTGTCAAAAATGAATTTAAAGGAAAACCTTACTACGATGGTATCATTTTTCATCGTGTTATCAAAGATTTTATGATTCAAGGTGGAGACCCTACTGGAACGGGAATGGGCGACCCTGGTTATCGCTTTGATGATGAAATCGTAGAAAGTTTAAAACACGACAAAAAAGGGATTCTTTCAATGGCAAATGCAGGTCCTGCTACTAACGGAAGCCAGTTTTTTATCACGCATGTACCTACTCCTCACTTGGACGGACGCCACACAGTTTTCGGTGAAACAGTAGAAGGCTTAAACGTAATTGACTCCATTGCCAATGTAGCTACTGCCGATGCTGACAAACCTGTTAAGGAGGTGAAAATAAATAAAGTAACGATTATCCGTAACGGAAAAGACGCTGAAAAATTCGATGCCAAAAAAACTATTGAAAATTATTTCGCAAATGCTGAAAAAAGAGAAAAAGAAAAAGAAGCTAAAATAAAAATGGCTGCCGAAACGTTTTTAGCCGAAATAAAAGAGCAAGAACCTAAAGCAAAAGTTTATCCTTCAGGAATAAAAATCTTCTCTTTACACGATAACAAAGGAGGTCAAATCCCTAACCACACACAACACGTATGGATAAATTACGCAGGCTATTTAACAAACGGAACGCTTTTCGATTCTAATATCAAAGCTGTGGAAGAGGCTTTTGGGAAATACAACCCCGCACGTGAAAGAGGTAACGGATACGCTCCTTTTTCTATGCCTTTTAACAAATCAGCTCAGTTAATCCCTGGGTTTAGAGAAGCTATGCTTACAATGAAAGTAGGAGACAAAATACGTGTTTTCATTCCTGCTGCATTGGCTTACGCAGAACGAGGAGCTGGAGATGTAATTCCTCCAAATAGCGACCTAATCTTTGATATAGAAATAGTTAGCATCGCAGAATAATTCTCAATAACATCAATTTATAATAATAAAGAGTGAAACATTTCTATATTTCACTCTTTTTATTTTTTGGTGAAGTATACGCCTCGTAGAAATAGTATTAAAAACTTCACTCAAACGGACAGCGACTTTGTTTTGTTTTTACACTATGTTACAGAAGAATATCTAAAATTTAAGGCTTATTCTAAAAGTAAAATCAAAACCTTCTTTTTTCTTCTCTTGCAAAAAGTTTTTATAATATTTTCATAATTATAACACTCTTTTAATCAACATCAGTTTCGTTATAGATTATAAACATTTCGATTTTTTTCGATTAAAATTTGGAAATGTAAAAAAAAGTTAAGTAATTTACACCTTGATTAACAAAAACATTAAAAATGATGAAACTGAAAATTTATTTATTTGTGTTTACTTTAGGGTTATTTTTTAATCTTGCCTTAGCACAAACAAAAATCTCTGTAACTGGGACTGTTACAGACGAAAGTGGAATGCCTCTACCAGGGGTTAGTGTCATTATCAAAGGAACTTCTCGCGGAGTTTCTACTGATTTTGACGGAAAATATGAGATTCAAACCAGCCAAAATGAAGTACTTGAATTCAGTTCCGTTGGATTCATTTCACAACAAAAAACAGTTGGAACAAACAAAAACATTAACGTAACATTAAAAGAAGAAACCCAACAGTTAGACGAAGTAGTTGTTACAGCTTTGGGTATCAAGCGACAAGAGAAAAGTTTGTCGTATGCCACACAATCGGTATCGGGTAAGGAACTTACTGATGTGCCTTCGAGCAACGTTTTGAACACTTTGGCTGGGAAAACGGCAGGTATGTCGGTATCGGGTTCAGGTTCGGGAGTCGGTAGTTCGGTAAAAATTGTACTTCGCGGAAATCGTTCTATTCAAGGAAATAACCAACCGCTTTATGTAGTAGACGGAACGCCTATCAGCAGTGCTGCTTTTTCGGGTTCAGCTATTGGCGATGGATATGGTGGAGGTATAGATGCTGGAGACGGAATGGCAGGTATCAACCCTGAAGACATCGAAAGTATTAACGTACTTAAAGGAGCTACCGCAGCGGCTCTTTACGGTAGCCAAGCTGCTAACGGAGTTATCTTAATTACCACTAAAAGAGGAAGTTCTGAAAAACTATCAGTTTCTATCACTTCTTCTATTCAGGCTGATATTCCTTACCTAACGTACAAATTCCAAGACCGTTACGCTATGGGAACAAGCGGAGTGAATCAGCAGTCGAACGATGCGTGGGGAGCTTTACGCACTACGGAAGATTTAAGTAACGATTTCGTCAAAGACTTCTTTAACACTGGGTTTATGGCTCAAAACGGAATCTCAGTAAGTGGCGGAAATAAAGTTACTAAAAGTTTTCTTTCTTACCAAAATACTTCTGCAACAGGCATTATACCCAATAATACATTTGGGAAACACAACCTTAGTTTGCGTTCTACGACTTCTCTTTTCGATAACTTCATCGAAATTGACGGTAGTGTAGCTCTTACTCAGCAAGATACGGGCAATGCTCCTGCTGCTCCTGGGCAGTATTATAACCCTATTTTAGGGCTGTATCTGTATCCAGCAGGAACAACCACTTTCAATACATACCGAAATACGTATGAAATCCCAAATGTAAGTCGTAATGGTTTAATGACAATGAATTGGGGACACGAAAGTGATGTGAATAAAAATCCGTATTGGTTGATTAATCGGCATAATTATTCCTACACGGTGGAAAAAGCAATCATAAAATTGAATACCAAATTTAATTTTACCAATTGGCTAAATCTCCAATTAAGAGGAAGTTACGACAAAACAGCTACGTTGGGTGAACGCAAAGTTTACTCAGGAATTACCACATTGGCAGGTGCTGGTGGGCGGTATGACCATAAAACACAAAACTACGAATTGCTTTATGCCGATGCTCTTTTAACAGCCAATAAATCTTTCGACAGATTTTCTGTAAGTGCCACTTTGGGAACAAGTATTTCTGATACAAAAGAAGTTACCAACGACATTCAAATATCTAACTTAGTAATTGCCAACCTTTTTGATTTGAGAAACTACACAGGAATCGAAGGAGGTACGGACAATAAAAAAACGCATCGCCAATTACAATCCGTATTCGGAACAGTATCATTGGGTTACAATGAAATGCTGTTCTTGGACGTAACAGGACGTAACGACTGGTCATCGACCTTACCTGCCAACAACCGAAGCTATTTCTATCCATCGGTAGGGACTTCGGTCGTATTTACTGAAATGCTAAACAAAGCCGATGCAAAACCTTCGTGGCTCGATTTTGGTAAACTTCGCTTCTCTTGGACGCAAGTGGGGAACGATATGCCTTGGGGGTTAACAGAACCTTATGACAAACTGCAAAAAGGAGGCATTATCGAAGCCAATACCGTAAAACCTTTCGATGATTTGAAACCCGAACGTTCCAATTCGCTTGAAGCAGGGATTAATTTGAGATTATGGAACGGACGCTTTACTTTTGACGGAGCCGTTTATGAAACAATTACTGAAAATCAATACTTTAAAGTAGATAATACTTCAGGTTCAGGATATTCACAATATTACATCAACGCGGGTAAAGTACAAAACCGAGGGCTTGAAATTACCTTAGGATTTACGCCTATTAAAACAGATAATTTCACTTGGAATGGATATTTGAACTATTCGACCAACAAAAATATAGTACTTTCCTTGCCAAGCCAATATTTGGACAAAGGTTTTGAAATATCATCTGTGGCATATCGTTTCCGTCTGCAAGAAGGTGAAGAATGGGGACGTATGTATGACAAACGCCTTAAACGAGATGAACAGGGGAATATCCTCCTTACACAAACCATTGAAGATGGAGTAGACAAAGGCATTCAATTACCACAAAGTGATGATTATGAATACATTGGAACGGTAAATCCTAAATTTTTGTTAGGTTTCAAAAATGAATTTACATACAAAAACTTCTCGCTTGGCTTCTTAGTAGATGGGCGTTTTGGTGGCAATGTTATTTCGAGTACACAGAACTTCCTTGACCGCTTTGGGCGTAGTGAGCGTAGTGCCGATGCTCGTGATAACGGAGGTATTCCTATCCAAGGAATTCTTACCACAACGGTAAAAACCACAGGAAGTGCTGATGTAGTTACACAAAGTAATTTTGACGGCAAAGTAGATGCTCAAACGTATTACAAATCAGCTCCTGCGGGCGAAACTTCTGTGTATTCAGCTACGAATATTCGTTTGAGAGAGCTTACATTGTCTTATACCTTGCCTAAATCTGTCATAGAGCGATTAAAATCAATAGAAAGTGTACGCTTGTCTCTTATCGCTCGTAACGTAGGATTTTTCTATAACGAAGCTCCTTATGACCCTGAAATCACACTTTCAACAAGCAGCAACGGTTTGTCAAACGCCGATTTGTTTAGCATTCCAGCGGCACGAAGTGTAGGATTTAGCATCAATATTAACTTTTAAACAGGAATTCTTATGAAAAAAAATATAATATCGGTAAAATTACTGGCTTTTTTAGGATTAACAGTCTTTTTGGGTGGCTGTGTAAGTAATTTTGAAGAATACAACCGCGACCCGTATGCACTTACCCAAGATGTTAAAAGAGCCGATTGGATGCATTTGAAAGCATTTTTTCCGCAAATGCAACAATCTATCTACTATAATAATAGTAAAGGAAATTGGGAATTTCAAATTGCTCAAAACCTGAACGCCGATTTGTTCAGTGGGTATTTGACACCGCCTACGCCCTTCAATGGCGACCAAAATAACATCAATTATTTTATGATGGAAGGCTGGAATCAGTTTGCTTTTGGATTGTATAACAATAACATTATGAAACCTTGGATTAATGTAAAGGCTGAAACTTTGGACAAAAACGAATCGTTAGATGTTTACGCCGTTTCATTAATCTTGAAAGTAGCAGGAATGCACAAATCCACAGACCTTTACGGTCCTATTCCATATTCAAAATACGGATTGGGAGGAACTACTACGCCCTATGATTCGCAAGAGGCTATCTACACTCAGTTTTTTGCTGAATTAGACGAAGCTGTTTCGTATCTGGAAGCTCATTTAGCAGGAGCTAACAAAGATGTGAACAGCTTGAAAAGTGCCGACCTAATTTACGGAGGCGAACAAGCCAAATGGCTCAAATGGGCAAACTCGTTGCGATTACGTTTGGCGATACGAGTTTCAAAAGTAAATCCTACCTTAGCAAAGCAAGAAGCTGAAAAGGCGATAAGCAATGCGTACGGAGTTTTTACAGCCAATACTGACAATGTATTAGTTCCGACTACGAACATTGGGCATCCGCTTATCGTAATTGCAAATGACTATACCGACTCTCGAATGAGTGCCGATATGGAATCCATTTTAACAGGATTAAACGACCCTCGCCTACCAGAATATTTCTCAAAAGCGACAGATACAGATACTAATATAAACGGAAAATACAAAGGTATTCGTCAGGGAATCAAGATGGTAAGTAAAGACTTACGTAAAGGTTATTCTACCTTAGGAGCTCGTTTTGATATGTCGAAAAGAAATACAACTCCTATTACGCTGATGACAGCTGCCGAGGTTTATTTTTTACGTGCCGAAGGTGTTCTCAGAGGTTGGAATATGGGCGGTACAGCTGAAAATCTGTATAACGAAGGTATTAAACTTTCTATGCAACAATGGGGAGTGAGCGTAGGTACATATATTGATAATGAAACGAACAAACCAGCGAATTATACCGACCCTAAAAATACGGCTTATAACGAGAATGCGGCTTCTACCGTAACCGTAAAATGGAATGAAAGTGCATCTAACGAAGAAAAATTAGAAAAAATCATCACACAAAAGTGGATAGCAATGTTCCCTGACGGAGCTGAGGCGTGGGCTGAATTCCGCAGAACAGGCTACCCCAAATTATTACCTATTGAGGTGAATAATAGTGCTGGCGACATAGACTCTAATATAATGATTCGTCGTCTTCGTTTCCCTGAAAATGAGCGTACTGGAACGAATAAAGAGGAAGTAGCAAAAGCCGTTCAGTACCTAAAAGGAAGCGATTCACCAGGCACACGCTTATGGTGGGACACAGGCACTTCTAATTTTTAAAATATCGTACTTAATCAAAAAAAGCTATCCGATTTGGGTAGCTTTTTTTACTACATTCTTTTGAACCTATTATGTGTCCATAAGTAATATTCGGGTTGTTTGTACACTTGCTGATTCAGACGTTCAAAAAACATATCTGTTATTTGATAATCAGGCATTTCAGCAGATTTTTCTGATAAAACCTCAAAAGTAGTTTGGTAATATCCTCGTTTTATTTTTTGAATATTAGCAAAGCAAATTACGGCATTGAGTTGTTTTCCCATACGTTCTGCTCCTGTAAAAACAGGAACTCGTAATCCCAAAAACGGACGGCGATAACTCTTAGCACTATTGGGAGCTTGGTCGGCAGCAAATCCATAACAGCATATAAGTCCTTCGTCCTTATGCTTTTTCATTTCGACAGAAGCCTTATAACGAGAAAGTAAGTAACTTTTATGCTTGGTGCGTATTTTTTGAATAAATCGGTCAAAATACTTGTTACTCAACGGAGTATAGAGTGCATAGGGTTTGTGATTCAGATTGTAAGCCAATGAAAGTAACCATTCATAACTTGCATAATGCCCACACATCAAAATAACACTTCGATTTTGAATTTCACTATCTTTGATTATTTCCAAATTGGTGTAAGTCATTCGTTTTTTCATTTCTTTTTCTGACATTCCGTAGGATTTTACCATTTCTAAAAATATATCACAAAAATGTCTGTAAAATTTTTTTTCAATATCCAATAATTCTACATCTGTTTTGAAAGGAAAAGCTATATTCAAATTTTTTCGAACGACTTTTACCCTGAATTTCAATATTTTATATATTATAAAATACACAAAATCCGATACCAAATAAAGTAACCAAAAAGGTAATTTCGAAAGAATCCAAATCATCGGATAGGCTAATATATACACCAATAAATCCATTTATATCGAAAATTTCGGCAAATATAATTATATTTGTCCAAAAAAATCAAAACTATGGGAGAATTAAGTTTAGTAACCCTTGCCATTATCGTGAGTAATGTTCTATTTTCAATGCAAGGTTTTAAGGATTATTCGTTTTTTTATAAATATAAATTTAGCATTCGGGATATTCGCCAAGGAGATTATAAACGACTTCTTAGTAGTGGGTTTCTACACGCCGACTGGCAACATTTGATTTTCAATATGATAACACTTTTTTTCTTTGCCAATAATGTGATTTTTTATGTAGGTAAAGTATTATTTGTGATAGCATATTTTGGAGCTTTGCTGTTGGGGAATTTGTTTTCTTTGTATTTTCATCGAAACGAACCTTATTACACGGCTGTTGGAGCAAGCGGAGCGGTAACAGGCATTTTGTACACAGCGATTTTGTTCCACCCACAAATGACGATTTTTGTCTTCTTTTTGCCTATGCCAGCATATTTATTTGGTGTAGGATATCTGCTCTATTCGGTTTACGGAATGAAATCCCGAACAGATAATATTGGACATTCTGCTCACTTCGGAGGAGCTATCGGAGGGCTTATTTTCACTCTGATAGTACGCCCCTCACTCATTCATCAAGAGCCGTTACTCGTTGGAGCAATGTCAATCCCTATCGTCCTTTTGTTAATTTTCCGCAAAAAAATAGAACGACAATAACACACAACATATTATTTTTCATATCTTTACAACCTATTTTATTAATAACTTTTAAAAAACAGAAAAAATGAAACTTTATTTAGTATTATTTTCATTAGTATCAACTATGATTTCAGCTCAAAACATTCCGTCTATTAGTGTTACAGGCGAGGGAGTCGTCTATGCCACGCCCGATGTAGTCAATATTTCATTAAGTATTGAAAATGAAGGTAATGACATCGCCTATTTGAAACAAAAAAATGGTGAAAAAGTAGCCAAAGTTATTCAAGTTCTTTCTGAAACATTACCAATGGAGAACTTCCAAACCAGTCACGTTTCTTTGCGTAAACATTATGATTATAACACCAAATCGCACAAATACTATATCTCACAAGGTATCAAAATTAAGTTAGAAGATGTAAGCAAATACGAATCTCTGATGGAAGCTATCTTTGGAGCTGGCGTAAACCAAATAGACTATGTTTCATTCGATGTGAAAAACAGAGAAAAACTATTGCGTGAAGCTCAATTACAAGCAATAAATAATGCCCGTGAAAAGGCTCTTTTCTATGCAGTAAGTTTAGAGCAAAACATCGGTAAAGCTCTGTTTGTAAACGAATTATCTTCCAATTTTGGCTCTCCTCAGAATTTTAAACTCGCCGCAGTAGCTGAAAGTTCCGCTGATGCTCCAACTGAAACCTTAGCTCTCGGAACAGTACGCATCGAAGCCAAAATTAATGTTACTTTCGCACTTTTAAAAGAAAAAGAGTAATTTCAGCCCCCTCGAATACTTAAAAACAAATAAAAACTCGTGAAGAAATAAACTTTACGAGTTTTTTGCATTTTTATATGTTATTTCTCAAATTATTTTATAATTTTACACCTTGATTATAATCCATCACAATGAGCCAACAGCTTTCCAACTTTCGTTTTTTTCTTGAAAAATATGGCTTTGCAGTATCCTCTCGTCTATCAGAAAAATTAGGAATACGAGCCAAAGATATTCGTATTTTCTT
>JAUNHN010000199.1 GCA_030523915.1 Capnocytophaga sp.
ATTAAATTGTCATTTTTGATTTAAAATTTTCATCAATAATAAAAGATTATAAAATAAGACAGTTAACGTATTTGGACATAAATATATTAAATCTTTTTTAGGTTGAAAATCAACAATATAGCTAAAATTACTGAATTTTGTTTCAAATAAATTAAAAAAATCAAAATAGTTTTTCTACATTTGTCAGTTGAGATTATAAATTAATTACAAATGAATTTACACGAATATCAAGGAAAAGAGATACTTTCGAGTTTTGGCGTACGCGTACAACGAGGAATTGTAGCTCAAAGTGCAAAGGAAGCCGTTGATGCTGCAAAACAACTAACAGCCGAGACAGGTACGAAATGGTACGTAGTCAAAGCTCAAATCCACGCAGGCGGTCGTGGAAAAGGAGGAGGCGTGAAATTAGCCAAAGGTTTGCAAGATGTAGAACCACTTGCAGAACAAATCATCGGAATGAATTTAGTTACTCCACAAACTCCACCAGAGGGTAAAAAGGTGCATCAAGTACTTATAGCAGAAGATGTTTATTACCCAGGTGAGAGCCAACCAGAGGAATTCTATATGTCTGTATTATTAGACCGTTCCAAAGGAAAAAATATGATTATGTACTCTACCGAAGGAGGTATGGATATTGAAACAGTTGCAGAAGAAACGCCTCATTTAATTTTTACGGAAGAAATAGACCCCGCAGTAGGGCTATTACCTTTCCAAGCTCGTCAGATAGCTTTCAATTTAGGGCTTTCGGGCGATGCTCATAAAGAAATGGTGAAGTTTGTAACAGCATTGTATAATGCGTATGTTTCATCAGATTCAAGTTTATTTGAAATCAATCCTGTGTTGAAAACATCGGATAATAAAATTTTGGCAGTAGATGCTAAAGTAACTCTTGACGATAATGCACTATATCGCCATAAAAGCTATGTAGATTTACGTGATTTACGTGAAGAAAATCCTATCGAAGTAGAGGCTAAAGCGGTGGGACTTAATTATGTAGCTTTGGACGGAAATGTAGGCTGTATGGTAAATGGAGCAGGACTTGCAATGGCTACGATGGACTTGATTAAGCAAGCAGGAGGTTCACCAGCAAACTTCTTAGATGTAGGAGGTACAGCTGATGCTAAGCGAGTAGAAACGGCTTTTCGTATCATATTGAAAGATCCGAAAGTAAAAGCTATTTTAGTAAATATTTTTGGAGGTATCGTGCGTTGTGATCGTGTAGCACAAGGTATTGTAGATGCTTATAAAAATATGGGAGGCGATATCAACGTGCCTATCATTGTGCGTTTGCAAGGTACAAATGCCGAAATAGCAAAAGAAATTATTGATAATTCTGGTTTGGCAGTACATTCGGCTATTTTATTCCAAGAAGCAGCTGATAAGGTAAAAGAAGTTTTAAAATAATATTTTTTATATTTTAAAATAGTACAACTAAACGGATAGTTTTATGATATTTTTAAGGGGTAGAAGAAATTCTATCCCTTAGTTTTTCGTAGAAAATGGTATTTTTATGGGGTGTAATGAAGGATAATTTTGCGAATAGTGTAATTTTGAATTTTTGAAATATTATTTTTATTGTTAATTAATGTGAAAATTTTCTGTAAAGAAAATAGATTTACAATAATTTAGTTGCCTGAAAATCAGATTTATTTTAGCTAACATATCATTTTATTTTTAACAAGTAAAATGATATAAAATAGTTAAATAAAAAATATTACTGAAAAAAATAAACGTGATTTTGTATAAAACTTATATATTTGCACTTTGTCATTATTGTGTAAATATAATGTGTAGATATTTATTTTTAGTAATTCTTTTTGGAATACAAACAGTAGTAGCCCAAACGCACGAGATAGGCGTTTTCTTAGGGGGAAGTAATCCCATTAGTGATGTAGGTAGAACATATTATGTGTTTCCTAATAAGTTGGCTTATGGAGGTCTGTACAAGTGGAATTTCCACAATAGGGCAGCAATGCGTTTACAAGTTACCAGAACAGACCTCAGAGCGAATGATATACAATCAGACGTGGCAGGAAAGGCTAAGCGTCAATTTGCATTCACTAATAGGTTAGTAGAGGCTTCATTGGGAGCGGAATATAACTTTTTTAAGTTTGATATGCATAGTCCGTTAGATAAGCCTATAACACCTTATTTATTCACAGGGATTTCTTATATAGAACACGATGATATGTATTTTCCATCTTTATTAACTACTCCGCAAGAAGCTCAGACTACGTTACAACGTAGAGGAAATTGGGCTATCCCTGTGGTACTTGGAGTGAAAGCCAAAGTAAATGTATTTTTGGTAGTAGCTGCTGAGGTGGGGGTTCGTTTTTCCTTTACAGACAATTTGGACGGAAGTGCTCCAAGATATAACGCATCAAGTTTTGGGAATGTAGCTAGTAAAGATTATTATACATTTTCAGGGGTAACGCTAACATATACTTTTGGAAGAAAACCTTGTTATTGCGATTAGGGCTGTTAAGATATGGAAGAAAAGATAAAGTATCCTAAACATCTTGCTATTATTATGGATGGCAATGGCAGGTGGGCAAAAAAGCAAGGAATGATGCGAATTTTTGGTCACGAAAATGCAGTAAGTGCAGTAAGGCAAACAGTAGAATATTGTGTAGAACATCATATAGAGTATTTGACATTGTATGCCTTTTCTACTGAGAATTGGAATAGACCAGCTATGGAGGTAAATGCTTTGATGGAACTATTAGTAAAGTTTCTGAAAAAAGAGGCTAATGCCTTGAATGATAATAATATTCGTTTAAATACCATAGGTAGATTAGACCATTTTCCTACCAAAACGAAAGAAATATTATTAGCAACTATAGATAAACTTAAATATAATACAGGAACTACTCTTACATTGGCTTTAGGTTACGGAGCCAGAGAAGAACTCTTAACTGCCGTAAAAAAA
>JAUNHN010000029.1 GCA_030523915.1 Capnocytophaga sp.
TACGAAAGGCAAATTATCAGCAATTCCATACGTTTTCTTTTCTTGATACGCTCAAACGCTCCAAAAATGGAAAAGATACCATTGAGCAGTTACAACCGCAACAGCAGGATTCACTTGCGGTTACAGATACACTCAAAAATGACACTTTACAAAAATCAAAAGCCGCTTTGGACGATATAGTAAACTACAAAGCTAAGGATAGTATTGTTTTTAACAAAGTACGAAGTGAAATTATTTTGTATAACGAAACTCAAGTGCAGTACACAGATATTGATATTTCGGCAGGAATTGAGCTTATTCGTTTTGATTTGGGCGAAGTGTATGCTGGTCGTATGAAGGATTCGCTTGGAGAATACACGCAACATCCTGTTTTTAAGCAAGGTAGCGATGTTATTGAGCCTGATTCTATTCGTTTTAATTACAAAACCCAAAAGGCAATCATTAACAATGCGTATACTAAGCAAGATGAAAATAACATAAAAGGAGAAATCATCAAAAAAGAAAATGATTCTACTTATTTTATGAAAAATGCTATTTTGACCACAGCCGAGGATTTGGACGACCCTGATTATTACATCAAGATACGAAAAGCGAAATTCGTTCCTAAAAAAAAGGTGATAGCAGGGCTTAGTAATATGTATATTGTCGATATTCCTACACCGATTGCCATACCTTTTGCATACTATCCAATGGTTTCGGGGCGAGCATCAGGGCTTATTTTTCCTACTTTTGGTGAGGTAAATAACCGTGGATATTTTATTCAGAATGGGGGATATTATTTTGTGATTAGCGACCATATGGATTTAGCCCTCACGGGTGATTATTTTACGAACGGAAGTTATGGTTTTCGTGCACAATCAGCTTATAATAAGCGATATAAGTTTTCAGGTAATTTTAATTTGAATTACGAAAAACAAATATATAGCATGAAAGGGCTACCTGATTACAGCGGAACTACTTTATATAACATCCAATGGACGCATTCTAAGGATGCGAAATCTAATCCCAATTCCAGCTTTTCGGCATCGGTAAACTTAGGAAGTAGCCGTTATTATCAAAATTCATACAATCAAATAAATTCGCCCAATGTGTTGAATAACACTTTGTCGTCATCTGTGTCGTATTCCAAAACGTTTCCAGCTTATCCGTCTGTGAATCTGTCAATTACAGCATCGCATTCACAAAATACCAATACACAAAATATTGAAATGACACTTCCTGCATTGCGTGCCAGTATGGAGCGTATTTATCCTTTTGTGAAAGAAGGAGAGTCTAAAAAAGGACTTATAAAAAGTTTGAACCTTCAATATAGTATGCAGGCGGACAATCGTTTTTCTACTACCGATAGTTTGTTTTTCTCACGGCAGATGTTTCGCGATGCTCAGAACGGTGTACGCCATTCTATTCCGTTGAGTACCACCGCTAAGCTGTTTAAATATCTAACCTTTGGGGTGAATTCCTCACTGAATGAAACATGGCAGTTCAAAACCATTCGCAAAAGCAATTTTAATGATAATATAGGTAAAATAGGTATTGATACTCTTAGTGGCTTTGATAGGTTTCTGACCTATAATTTGGGGGCAAGTTTAGGAACTACGGTTTATGGTACGTTCCGCTTTAATAAAGATGCTAAAATTCAAGCCATTCGGCACGTGATGCGTCCATCAATAAGCTATGGATATACACCTGCTTTTGACCAATATTATGAAACCTATATAGCTGATGCTTACGGGAATACGGAACAATATACACGGTTTGAAGGAGGTATCTACGGAACTCCAGGACTAAACGAGTCGCAGTCTATTAGTTTTTCGTTGAGCAACACTTTGGAGGCTAAAATCAGACAGAAAGACAGTACGCAAACAGAGCCTAAAAAAGTAATGCTTCTCAATAGTTTTAACTTCAATACAAGTTACAACGTGATTACCAAACAATTCAGTCCTCTTTCTGTAACGGGAGGAACTACACTTTTTGACGGAAAATTACCCATTAACTTCGGTATGACCTTGAATCCGTATGCTATTGATGAAAATGGACGCCAAATAGAAAAATTTAACATCAATAACGGAGGAAGTCTCTTTCGTTTGACTAACGCCAATCTTTCGACAAGCTACACATTTTCAAATCGAAGCAAAGACAAAACGAAAAATAATGACAATAGAGCCTCAGGTGGGCGAGCCGATGATTTATTTGGTTCTTCCCGACCTATAAATGATATGCAAGAAACTGAAGAAAAAAAATCAGAAGACAAAAATCAAAAAGAACAATATTATAAGGCTTCTATTCCTTGGGATATTAATTTGGCATATTCCCTCACATACACCAATATGGCACGTGAAAAGCGTATTTCCAATAACTCGATAATGTTTTCAGGGAATGTGGAACTTTCGCCCAAATGGCAGGTGGGGATTTCAAGTGGTTATGATTTTGTAAATAAAGGGATTACATATACACAGTTGCGTTTTGAGCGTGATTTGAATAGCTTTAGAATGAGTTTTCATTTTACGCCTATTGGTTATAGAAGTTCGTGGTATTTTTTCATAGGGATAAAAGCACCAATGCTTTCTGACCTCAAATGGGAGAAAAATAAAGAACCTGATAGAACGCTACAATAAGAAATTTATAAGTTTTTCAAGCAAATGTATTATGAATTTCGTAAATATTTAAGAATTTATATAGTGTATTTTAAGAAATGCTTCTTAATAAAGCGAATAGATTGCTGTTTTAACCAATAAGACAGCATTTTTTTTATGAAAAAACATTATGTTTTTTTGTTTGTTAAATTTTTTCGTACTACTTTTGCACCGCTTAAAAAAACTAATATTAATTCAAAAAAAGAATGATTTTTATGAAAAAATTTTTCGCTTATGTAGTAGCTACATTATTAATTGTAACGGCTACCAATTGTTCTAAAAAAGAGGACGTAGTGGTTTATGATGACCTTAAACTGAGTCTTAAGGAAATCGCTGTTAGAGTAGGGAATGAGGCTCCATTTACCATTGAGGCTGGTAGTGGAGAGTATGAAATTTCTGTTGCTAATAAAAGTATCGCAACATATTCTTCTTCACAAAAGCAAGTAACTGTTCAAGGGGTTGCTCAGGGAGAAACTACTATCACAGTAACTGACAAAAAAAGCAATCAAACAGCAACTGTAAAGGTAACAGTAAGTAAAGAATTACTTGATTTGGCTCTTAACAAAACAGACGTTACTTTAGAATTGGGCGATGAACCAGCTGTTGTAAACATTACTTCAGGAAATGGAAAATATGAAGTTTCGGTAGCTGATACAGCAATCGTTAAAGCAGAAATCTCTGAAGGAGAAATTACAATTACAGGACTTGCATCAGGTACTACAACAGTTACAGTAAAAGATGTAGAAACAGCTAAGGAAGTAGCAATAAATGTTACAGTTACAGAAAAAGTACAAATCAAACTTTCTGTAGAAGCAATAGGCCTTAATGTTGTAGAAAAGAAAGAAGTATCAGAAAAAGAAGTTGTTACAAATAATTTAAAAGAAGTAGAAATCGTTTCAGGTTCAGGTAATTATGAGGTGGCTTCAAGCAATGAAAATATTGTAAAAGCAGTACTTAAAGGTAATAAAATAGAACTTACAGGTATAGCCGCAGGAACTGCAACCATTACAGTAACAAACCAAACCGATGTTCCAGCTACACTTCAGGTTAAAGTATACAAATTAGGTATTACTATCAACGGAGTTGAACTAACATCTAATGAGCAAAGTGTTAGCTTAGTAGGAGGACAAGAAATCCAAATCAAACTCGTAGGTGGTAGCGGAAATTATGAAATAATTCAGTCAGGAACTCCAACGGTAAATACCACTTTGGCAGATGGAGTTTTGACTATCAGAGCAAACCAAGTTAGTACAACTCAGCAAGCAGAGGTAATCATTAAAGACATCGAAACAGGCAAAGAACTTCCTATAGGTGTGATTGTTACTAAAGAAGAAGAAGTACATACTGATGAAGAATTAGTATTAGTAGAAGGAGGAAGTTTCATAATGGGAAGTGACCATTCTTTCGCTGATAAAGATGAAAAACCATTGCATAAAGTAACTTTGGATAGCTTCAAAATCAGTAGATATGAAATTACCAATAACCAATTTGTTAAATTCTTAAACGCAAAAGGAAATCGTAATGAAGCTAATATGAATTGGTATAACGGAAAAGACATCGTAAAAAATAATGGAGTTTACGAAGTTATAGAAAATAGAGGTAATTATCCTGTAACTTACGTAAGTTGGTACGGAGCTAAAGCGTATGCTGAGTGGTCTGGAGGTAGTTTGCCTACCGAAGCTCAATGGGAGTATGCCGCTAAAGGAGGAAAAAAAAGCGAAGGATTCCTATACTCAGGAAGTAACGATGAAAACGAAGTTTCTTTCCACTTGTATAACTCTAAAGGATTAAATCCCGTAGGTTTGAAAAAACCAAACGAATTGGGAATTTATGATATGAGTGGTAATGCTTGGGAATGGGTTGCTGATAAATACGCAGAGTATACAGCAACGGATAAAGTGAATCCAGAACCAGTTACTACGGGAAGTCTTTTCGTACGTCGTGGAGCAAGTTGCTATTGCAAACCTAAATACGGACGTCCTGCAAATCGTGGAACTCACAAAACATATCAAAACAATGTTGGATTCCGCGTTGTATACAAAGTAAAATAATCCAATTTAATGTAAATAAAACCAAAGGTTGTACTACAAGGGTACAGCCTTTTGTTGTTTTTACTTCAATATTACAAATAATACTTGTGGCTAAAATATATTGAGCCAATATAGTTTTTCTTGATTTGAATATTCATAAACATCAGTGTTCACTATAAGAAAAAAGTACTTTTTTCAAAAGAAGTTTATTTAGATTCTGTATAAATTACTATTTAGAAAGAAAATTTGTATTGATTTTAGAAGCAGAATAGTAAAAATAATTCGGTTAAAAATATTTTCTGAGAATATCATTTTGTTTGTAAAATGGCTTTATTTTTAATAAATGTTTATAAAATGAATGTTGTTAATGTGATAAAATTTGTTTTATGGTTAAAATTCAGATGAATGATATTTTTCTTTTTTGATGAGTTCCTAATACTTTGCTTAAGGAGTGCTATATACCGCATAAAAGCAAATTTCTTGTTTTTTTAACGATTAAATAAATATATTGTACTATATTTGTGCCGAATTTTAATAAAACTAACTAACAATTATTACAAATATGTCAAACGACATCCGCATTCGAAAAGGGTTGGACATACGCTTAGAAGGCGAGGCTGACAAAACCACAAAACAGCTTCCATTGGCTAAAACGTATGGCATAAAACCCGATGATTTTCATAGAATCATCCCCAAACTTATTGTAAGAGAGGGTAGTGAAGTGAAAGCAGGCGAGGCGCTTTTTCATTCCAAAAGTGATGAGCGTATTTTGTTCCCATCGCCCGTTAGTGGCAAGGTTACAGAAATTGTTCGTGGTGAAAGACGCAGGATTTTAGAAATCCGTATCGAGGCTAACGGACAAGAGTTCAAAGACTTCGGAAAGAAAAACGTACAGGAACTATCTGCCGAGCAAATCAAAGAACATCTGTTGGCAGCTGGGTGTTGGCCCTTTATCAAGCAACGTCCGTATGACGTGATTGCCAACCCTGATGACAAACCAAAGGCTATCTTTGTTTCGGCTTGTAAAACCAATCCGCTTGCTCCTGACTATGACTACACCCTCAAAGGGAAAGAGGCTCAACTACAAGCAGCTCTTTCGGCATTAGCCAAATTAACCACAGGAAAAGTACACGTTTCGGTGTTTAAAGACAGTTCGTTGTCGCCGTTTCGTAACCTGAAAGACATTACGCTTCACAACGTTTCGGGTCCACATCCTGCTGGTAACGTAAGTACGCAAATCGCTCACATTAGCCCTATTAACAAAGGCGAAGTGGTTTGGGTTGTTACCCCACAAGATTTGCTGGTTATCGGAGAACTTTTCTTATCAGGACATCTTAACATTACACGTACATTGGCTCTGACAGGCTCTCGTATCGAAAAGCCTCAATACATCTCGGTTGTAGCAGGAGCTCAAATCAGTAGCCTCGTAGCTGGAAATATCAAAGCAGCAGGGACACGTATTATCAGTGGTGATGTATTGACAGGGAAAAAAGTATCGGAGGATAATTTCTTAGGATATTATGACGACCAGATTACAGCCATTCCAGAAGGAAACGATTACGAGCTATTCGGCTGGAACAAACCTGTATTTGACAAGGTTTCGACCACACGAGCTTTGACATTCTCTTGGCTTACTCCAAACAAAAAATACAATCTGAATACGAACACCAATGGTGAGCATCGTGCTTTTGTGATGACAGGTATGTACGAAGAAGTTTTCCCATTGGACATTTATCCGATGCAACTTTTGAAGGCTTGTTTGTACAAGGATTTGGACGAGTTGGAGAACTTGGGTGCGTATGAAATCGCTCCAGAGGATTTCGCTTTGACTGAGTTTGTTTGCGTGTCAAAACAGCCACATCAAAAAATAATCAGAGAAGGTCTGGACTTGATGATGCAGGAGTTGTAATCCTCGCCACTCACATTCTCTCCTCTAAATTTTTCGGAGATTATCTCCAAAGGAGAGGGTTCGTAAGACGAATTTTTAAATAACTAATAGATAAATCATATTTATATGAATCCAAAATTAAAAAAAATTATTTACTGGGTGCTAACAGGTTTGGTGGCATTCTGTTTTATTGCAACAGGTTTGCAAAAACTCACAGGTCTTTCTGATGAAGGAGCAGGTGAAGGCATAGGAGGAGTTACCAATCAGGCTATATTGGGCGTGATGCAATTAGTGTTTGTGGTGTTGTTTCTCATTCCACGCACGGCAGTAGTCGGGACACTATTTCTTATCGCTTATATGGGTGGAGCAATGGCAGTACATTTTGTTGCCAATGAAGATATGACCTTGCAAATAGGCATTCAGGTGCTTATTTGGATAACGGCATTTTTCCGTTTCCCAGAACTTCGTCAACGAATTTGTGGTTGCAACCAAGCGTCTTGTAAGAAATAATTAATAATAGGGATTAGGTTTTAGGGATTAGTAGTTAGGCAAAAGCAATATGCTTAAACTAAAATCTTAACGATTAAGAAGCCAATAGAGGTTGGAACTATTACCTAATTTCCTAACAACTAAGAAGCGAATAGAGGTTAGAAAAACTAATACCTAATCCCTATTCCCTAACAACTAAATTAAAAAAAATGAGTTTAAAAAATACATTACACACGTTAAAGGAGAAATATAAAGGCACGAAGTGGGAAACGACTTTCAATGCGTTGCACACGTTCCTTTATACGCCTAATGAAACGACCCATCACGGGACGCACATTAAGGCAGCCGATGACCTAAAACGTACGATGAATACCGTGATTATGGCACTCATTCCGTGTTTGATATTCGGTATTTTCAATGCAGGTTATCAGCATTTTGTAGCCACAGGCGAACTTGCAGGTACGCCAGGCTTAGGGTTCTTCAATCCCGAATTTTGGACTTGGAGTAACTTTGCTCTCGGAGCAACTAAAATACTCCCATTGGTGGTGGTTTCTTACGCCGTAGGTTTGGGCGTTGAGTTTATTTTTGCTACCATTAAAGGACACGAAGTAGAAGAAGGATATTTGGTAACGGGAATGCTCGTACCGCTTATCGTTCCTGTGGATATTCCACTTTGGATGCTTGCTACGGCGGTAGTTTTTGGGGTGGTAATCGGCAAGGAAGTTTTTGGCGGAACGGGAATGAATATCCTTAATCCAGCACTTACTATCCGTGCATTCTTATTCTTTGCTTACCCAACATCGATGAGTGGGGACAAAATTTGGGTGGAAGGAGCTACGGCTCGTGCTGCCGAAATCGCACAAGGAGCGAAATTAGATGCTATTTCTGGGGAAACTATCCTTGGGAAATTGGCACAAGGACAAACTGAAATCGGCTATCATTGGCAAGATTTATTCTTCGGATTTATTTCAGGTTCGGTAGGCGAAACCTCTACGTTCCTTATCCTTTTAGCAGGGCTATTCCTTATCTTTACCAAAATAGGAAGTTGGCGAATTATGCTAAGTATGGTAGTTGGAGCATTGGCAATGGGGCTTATTTTCAACTCGTTAGCACCGTCAATGGAAGGTACGCAATTCTACGCCTTGTGGAGCTTACCAGCGTGGCAACACTTGCTAATTGGAGGCTTTGCTTTTGGTACGGTATTTATGGCAACCGACCCCGTTACGGCTTCGCAAACCAATACAGGGAAATACATCTACGGATTTTTGGCAGGTTTCATTTCGATAATGATTCGTTGTTTCAACCCAGCGTACCCAGAAGGTGTGATGTTGGCAATCTTGTTGATGAACGTATTTGCACCAACTATCGACCATTACGTAGTACAAGCTAACATCGCCAGAAGAAAAAAACGTTTAAAAGCTAAAACCGCATAAGATATGTCAAACAGAACTGAAAGTAATTCATATACAGTGATTTTCACCATAATAATGGTGGTAGTCGTAGGGGCATTGCTCGCGGGGGTTTCTACTGCGTTGAGCGATAGAATTAGTGAGAACCGTAAGTTTGAAAAACAACAGAACGTTCTCTATGCAATGGGTGTGAATCGTAATAAAAACACCAATGTAGGGGAGGGCGATGTAACATTCGTACCTACTACCGAAGTGAAAGCAGAATTTGATAAATACATCAAAAAGCAATTAGTCATCGAAAATGGGCAATCGGTAGAGCGAAACTTAATCGAAAATCCCTTAGCAAAAGATGAGAAAGGATTGCCTTTATTTATCGGAGAGAAAGACGGCAAGACGTTGTATATCATTCCTATATCAGGAAGAGGGCTTTGGGACGCTATTTGGGGATACGTAGCGGTGGACAAAGACCTTGTGGTTCAGGGAGTTTTCTTTGACCATAAAGGAGAAACGGCTGGTTTGGGGTCAAACATCAAAGAGCGTTTCTATATGGATGATTTCATCGGCGAACATTTGTTAGACGCTTCGGGTAACTTCCAAAGCGTAGTGGGTATTAAATCCAACGCCGACCCTGAGAACAAACGCAAAGAAGATGGACAGATTGACGCTATCGCTGGTGCTACATTGACCGTAAACGGAGTTAATGATATGATAGGAAAAGGCGTAGGAGCGTATGTTGATTATATTAAAAACTTAAACAAATAATATTATGGGACTATCAAAAAAAGACGCTAAATTAGTTACTGACCCGTTATGGGATAATAACCCAATTTCGGTTCAAGTATTAGGAATTTGTTCTGCGTTAGCGATTACAGCAAAAATGGAAGCCGCTATTGTTATGGGATTGTCTGTAATATTCGTATTGGCTTTGGGGAATGTGGCAGTATCGCTTTTGCGAAATATTATTCCGCCGAAAATTCGTATCATCGTGCAGTTAGTGGTTGCAGCGGCGTTAGTAATCGTGGTAGACCAAGTGCTGAAAGCCTTCTCGTATGAGTTGAGCAAACAGCTTTCGGTGTATGTAGGTCTTATCATCACAAACTGTATTTTGATGGGACGTTTTGAGGCATTTGCTTTGGGGAATACACCTTGGCGGTCGTTTTTGGACGGACTTGGCAACGGAGGTGGTTATGCGTTGATATTGGTTATCGTAGCCTTTTTCCGCGAATTGTTAGGTTCGGGAACGCTTTTAGGTTTCCAAGTGTTAGGCGACCCTATCAAGAAAACGGGCGTATATGCTTTGGGTTACGAAAATAACGGATTTATGCTACTCGCTCCGATGGCTCTTATCATTTACGGAATCATCATTTGGGTACAACGCACTCGCAATAAATCACTTATTGAAGAATAATCATTAACTTTTAGAAAGATTAGAAATGGAATATATTGAATTATTTTTTAAATCGGTATTCGTAGATAATATGGTGTTCGCTACCTTCTTGGGTATGTGTTCTTACCTTGCGGTATCTAAAAAAGTATCGACAGCAGTAGGTTTGGGAGCAGCGGTGGTTTTCGTTCAGGTGATTACCGTACCGATGAACTGGGTTCTAAATGAATATTTACTAAAAGAAGGAGCTTTGCGTTGGCTTGGTGAGGAATACGCCAACTATGATTTGAGTTTCTTGACCTATATTCTCTTCATAGCAACGGTAGCTACAATGGTACAACTTGTTGAGATTATTGTAGAGAAATTTGCTCCTGCGTTATATAACTCGTTGGGGATTTTCCTTCCGCTTATTGCGGTAAACTGTGCTATCTTAGGAGGTTCGCTTTTTATGCAATCGCGTGAAATCCCTACCTTTGGTTTAGCTGTTACCTACGGATTTAGCTCAGGTTTGGGTTGGTTTTTAGCGATTTTGGCGATTGCTGCTATTCGCGAAAAAATTCGTTACTCAAACATTCCTGCTCCGCTTCGTGGTTTAGGGATTACTTTCATCGTAACGGGGCTTATGGCTATCGGATTTATGAGCTTCGGAGGAATGCTAACAGGAGGTTCTAAAAAAGCAGAGGACGAGGAAAAAACCAATGCCGTTATAGAACACAAAGTTGAGAAAACAGAAAAATTAGCCAATAACACAAAAGAAATTAAGTAATGATATTAGCAAGTAGTATATTTGGAACAGTAACAGTAACGGTAATTGCTTTGCTTGTGATTACCATATTGTTAGTAGCACTTTTGCTGGTCGTAAAACAAAAATTAGCTCCGTCAGGACCTGTAAAAATCAAAATCAACGGGGAGAAAGTCGTGGAAGTGCCTTCGGGAGGTTCATTGCTTTCTACTTTGGGTAACCAGAAAATATTTTTGCCTTCTGCTTGTGGTGGCGGTGGTTCGTGTTTGCAATGCGAGTGCCACGTACATTCGGGAGGAGGCGAGGCATTGCCTACCGAAACGCCTCACTTCACCAAAAAAGAATTGAAAGAAGGAGTTCGTTTGGCTTGTCAGGTGAAAGTAAAGCAAGATATGGAAATTTCCATTCCAGAGGAAGTTTTTGGAATTAAGAAATGGGAAGCAACGGTGGTGCGTAACTATAATGTGGCTTCGTTCATCAAAGAATTTGTGGTAGAAATCCCAGAGGATATGGACTATAAACCAGGCGGATACATTCAGATTGAAATTCCGCCCTGCGAAATTAAATATTCAGACATTGACATTACCGCACACCCTGCCGAACACCCAGGTGAACCTGAAAAATTCAAAATGGAGTGGGACAAATTCAAACTTTGGGATTTGGTGATGAAAAACGGCGAAAATGTAGAACGAGCTTACTCAATGGCTTCATACCCTGCCGAAGGACGCGAAATTATGCTCAATGTGCGGGTTGCTACGCCACCTTGGGACAGAGCTAAAAACGGCTGGATGAATGTGAATCCAGGGGTTGCATCGTCTTATATTTTCTCTCGTAAAAAAGGAGATAAAGTAGTAATTTCAGGACCTTACGGAGAATTTTTCATCAACGAATCCAACGCCGAAATGCTTTATGTAGGTGGGGGAGCAGGTATGGCACCGATGCGTTCGCATTTGTACCATTTGTTCAAAACCTTGCGTACAGGGCGAAAAGTAACTTACTGGTACGGAGGTCGTTCTAAGCGCGAGTTGTTCTATTTGGAACATTTCCGTGAGTTGGAGCGAGAATTCTCGAATTTTAAGTTTTTCGTAGTACTTTCCGAACCGCTTCCAGAGGATAATTGGAAAGAGAAAAAAGATGTAAATGACAGTGAAGGAGACGGATTTACTGGTTTTGTGCATAACGCCGTTATTGAGCAATACTTGAAAAAACACGAAGCTCCTGAGGATATAGAGCTGTACTTCTGCGGTCCGCCGATGATGAACAAAGCCGTTCAGAAAATGGGACAAGATTTCGGCTTACCAGATGAAAATATCCGCTTCGATGACTTCGGAGGGTAAATTTTGATACGATTATTAGATTATTAATACAACAAATAAAGGCTGTTCAAAAATGGACAGCCTTTATTTATAAGATTGTTTAAACTTTTCAAAAAATAAAAGTTTCAAGAAAATTTAGTATTTTTGTTTTGTATAACAACTTAATAATTAGGGAACTTTGAGCAAAGATACAATTAGAAAATAGATTTTATCTTATTTGAATAAAGGGAAAAGAAATTTTTAGTCAAAATTTGATTTTACGATTGTTATTTTGTTAATGTTCAGTTAATTAAAAATAAGATATCAATGGTGTGAGTTCTCATTCAACTCTATTTCAAGGAAAAATGAGCCGTGAAATGTCTATTATTGCTCCAACAGCATGGAGCTAAGATGGCAGTTTTAAACGAGTTTGGACTAATTTATAGCTTCAAAATAAAAGAAAATAAGACCTTTCATGCGTTAATTTTGGATGGTAACCAAACACAATGCCGACAAAAAGGACAATCCGCTGGTTATTAGGTAATAAAGAAGATTTATACAGCAAATTCTATCTTTTTGGTAGAAAAAACTAAATTTTAGTCTTGAATAATTTTGATATTATGTCAATATGTATTACATTTGTAGCCCAGTTTTTAGAAATTCTCTAAAAAATATTAGGAAAAAATGCATATACATAAAAATTACAGCTATTTACTTACTATCAGAATGAGTACATTTACAAATTTGCTACTCAATAAAGTCCGTTTTATGGAAAAATTTATCCGTAAAACGGACTTATTTTATATAAAAGGAAGAAAAAATAATCAAAATATTAACTTACTAAATACTATGTAAATATGGTAAATTTATTTAGAAAATCCACTAAAAAGCAAGGGAGATGGGTGCTTCTGGCTTTGCTCATCAACGGATTTTGGGTAGCTTCAGCATCTAATGAAGCGGGAAATTTACGGGAGAGCGGTTATGACAAAAGCATTCAACAGCGTACCAAAAAAGTTATAGGTACGGTTAGGGATGTAAAAGGAGAACCTCTTCCAGGAGTGAACATTGTGGTAAAAGGGACTACTGTTGGAGTAATTTCTGATTTTGATGGAAATTTTGAAATTAATGTTCCTGAGAACCAAACTGATTTGGTGTTTTCTTATATTGGTTTTAAAGAACTAACTCTGAAAGTAACAGAAGCACGTTCAGGGGTTAAGGTTGTTCTTGAAGAAGATACCCAACAGTTGGAAGAAGTTGTAGTAACTGCCTTGGGTATCAAACGCCAAGAAAAAGCACTGAGTTATAACGTGCAACAGGTTAAATCCGAGGAACTTACTCGTGTGAAAGATGCTAATTTTGTTAATAGTCTAAACGGAAAAGTAGCTGGGGTTAACATCCAACGAAGTGCGGCAGGGGTTGGTGGTGCCACAAAAGTTGTCATGCGAGGACTGAAATCTATTGACGGAAATAACGGCGTACTTTATGTAATTGACGGGGTGCCAATGTTCAACTTCCAGACACGTTCTGGAGGTGGCGGTGTTGAAGCTCAACGGGTTACAAGTGACAGTACTGCGGATATTAACCCAGAAGATATTGAAAGTATTAACGTGCTTACAGGTCCTTCTGCTGCTGCATTGTATGGTAGCGAGGCTGCTAACGGAGTTATTCTTATCAATACTAAAAAAGGAAAAGAAGGCAAAACGGAAGTGAATATATCAAGTGGAGTAGATTTTATGAATGCTTGGATACTTCCAGAATTTCAAAATACTTACGGAAACGCCTTAGGTGATAACAGAAGTTGGGGAGCAAGATTGGCAACTCCTTCTACATTTGACCCTAAAAAATTCTTCAATACGGGTGTAAATATCAATAATTCTGTAACGCTTTCCATAGGAAATCAAAATAATCAGACTTTTGTTTCCGTTTCACAAACTGATGCAGAAGGGCTTATTCCTAATAACAACTACTATCGTTATAATATAGGAGCAAGAAATACGTCTACTTTCTTGAAAGACAAATTACATTTAGATGTGAGTGCTAATTATATTCTTCAAGGAGAACGTAATATGATTACAGGTGGGGGGTATCGTAATCCATTAGTAGGTTTATATTTGATGCCAAGAAGTTTGGATTATCGTGATATAGAAGTTTATGAGCGTTATGACCCTACGCGTGGAATCTATACTCGTTATCAGCCTTATCCAGAAGAGCCTGGTGTAGCTTTATCTTTTTCTGAGAATCCATATTGGGTAGCTAACAGACAACTTAGTTTAGGTAACAAAAAACGTTATATGTTTTCTGCAAGTTTAAAATATGACGTGTTGGATTGGTTGAATGTTACAGGTCGCGTACGTGTAGATAATACAACTTCAACCATTGAAGAGAAAATTTATGCTTCAAGTGCGATGCTTCTTACCAATAGTTCAACCAAAGGACTTTATTCAAACGAAAATATCAATTACGACCAAACCTATGCCGACATAATTGCTAATATGAATAAAAACTTCGGGGAAGATTTCGTGCTAACAGCCAATTTAGGAGCAAGTTACAATGACCGTCATAGCTACGGAATTTCTATTGGAGGACCTTTACTTACCATTCCGAATTTATTTTCTGCACAAAACTTAGACCCTAACAAACCAGGTCAAGGACAATCATACAACAGAACTCGTAATATTGCCCTATTTGCAAGTGCCGAATTAGGTTATAAAGGAATGCTTTACTTAACAGCTACAGGGCGTAATGACTGGTCTTCGCAATTGGTAAATTCTGCTGAGCCATCTTTTTTCTATCCGTCAGTGGGGCTTTCAGGGGTTATTTCACAAATGGTAAAACTTCCAGAGTTTGTTAATTATTTAAAAGTTCGTGGTTCATATACCGAAGTAGGTTCTCCTATCAGCAAAACAGGGCTTACACCTGGTACAATCACTTATAAGTTAACAGCTACAGGAGTGGAATCGCTTCGAGCATATCCATATCCAGATTTTAAAGCAGAACGCACCGCTTCTTGGGAAGTCGGTTTGAATTCTAAATTTTTCTCAAACAAATTAGGAATTGATTTAACGTTGTATAAATCAAATACTTATAATCAATTCTTTAATATACCTCTTTCACGTTCATCTGGATTTACCGAATTTTATTTGCAAGCGGGTGATGTAGAAAATCGAGGAATTGAGTTAGGAGTAAATTTCAATACGGATATAGTGAAAAATCTACATTGGGATACATCGCTTACCTATTCTCGTAACATAAACGAAATCAAACAATTGGTACGTAATTATCGAAATCCGTTTACAGGAGCTTATTTTGATATGACTGAAATAGAGCGAGGAGGAAACATCCTTAAAGAAGGTGGAAGTATTGCCGATATTACCACTTCGGGCGTTCTTCTACGAGATGCTAACGGAGATTTAATACAAAATTTATCAGGTGGATACGTAATTGACCAAACACAACGTATCAAAATAGGTCGTGCAACTCCTGATTTTACAATGGGTTGGAGACATAGCCTTTCTTACAAAAACTTCGATGTAAATGTGTTGTTCAATGGTAGTTTTGGTGGAATTGTTCTTTCAGGAACGCAAGCAGCCTTGGATTTTATGGGAGTTTCAAAAGCCTCTGCCGATGCTCGTGATGCAGGAGGGGTTTGGGTAAATGGCAAGCAATATCCTGCACAAGCATATTATGAAACCATCGGTAAAAATTCTCTCGGAGGATATTACAATTATGATGCAACAAATGTTCGTTTGCAAGAGGCTTCTATCAGTTATAATTTTGATGGAAAAATAATTAGTGATCAAATCAAACGAATTACCTTATCGGCTATCGGAACAAATCTTTGGATGATATACAATAAGGCTCCGTTTGACCCTCAATTGGTAGGCGGAACAGGAACATACTCCGCTGCGGAATTCTTCCAAGTGCCAAGTATGAGAACTTATGGTATGAGTGTTAAATTACAATTTTAATTAAAAAAGAAGAAAAATGAAATTATTTCATAGAAAAAATATCGTTTTATTGATGTCCTCTGCATTTGTGCTATTATCTTGTACGAGTGATTTTGAAGACATAAACAAAAATCCATTATTGCCAGATGACCATCAGAAAACATTAGATGGATTGGCTTCCGTGGGGCTTTTTCCTGGTTTTATAGCCAATATCGTACCGACAGCCACAGGAAGTGGAACATCTGCACAAAATAACTACCAAGTAACCTCAAATATGACGGGCGATGTTTGGTCGGGTTATATGGGAGTAGGAACACAATGGGACGGCGGGACTAGTACCCCTAATCTGTTCATCAAAGAGAATCGGAGAACAGGAATTTTCTCAGTGATGTTAGAGAATGCCATCAATCCATTTATGGAAATCAAAGCAGCTACTCACAATGTTACTTTGGTTGGTGGGGAGCGAGTTTACACCCCGAGAGACCTTACTTCGCAAGCAAATTTTGCCGTTGCTCAAATTATTAAAGTAATGGGAATACACCGATTAACAGACCTTTACGGACCTATTCCGTATAGCAAAATTGGTGCAGGGAAATTACAAGCTCCATATGACTCACAAGAGCAAGTTTATCGCTTAATGCTACAAGAACTACACGAATCTGTAACGAAATTAGTAGAATATAAAAACGCAGGAGGTACAACCATTCTTAAAAATAACGACCCTCTTTATCAAGGAAATACCGAAAAATGGATACGCTTTGGAAATTCGTTGATGTTGCGTTTAGCAATACGAGTACGATATGCTGATGTTGCTTTGGCACAAACGTATATCACGTACGCTACTTCTGCTATAAGCGGAGGGCTTATGGAAACCAATGACCATACAGCAAAATTAGAGACCAATGGAACTTTCCGTTTCTTTAACTCTATTTATACACTTAGAACGTATACAGAAGCCAATGCAGGAGCCAATCTTCTTTCTTATTTAGAAGGCTACAACGATGCTCGTAAAGAAGTTTATTTTACAAAAGGGAATTACAACGGAACAGACGGATACTATGGCGTTCGTATGGGAGTAAGAAAACCGAAAGCCGATTACGAAAATTATTCTGAGTTAAATATCGTAGAAGCAACTCCTACCTATTGGTTTAAAGCCTCCGAGGTACAGTTTTTGTTAGCAGAAGCCCGCTTATTCAACTTAATCTCAACAGGTACTGCCGAAGAGTATTACAACAAAGGAATAGAATTATCTTTTTCAGAAAATAATTTGAGTGCAGGGACTTACGCTACAACATCTGCTAAACCCGCAAAATATACTGATCCTCGCGACTCAGACCACAATGCAGAAGCGGTAAGTACTATTGATAAAAAATGGAGTAGTGTTTCAACCGATGAAGAGCATTTAGAACAAATCATTACACAGAAATATATCGCTAATTTCCCTATTGGATTGGAAGCGTGGAGTGAATGGAGACGTACGGGCTATCCGCGTATGTTTAAAGAAGTTGTTAATTTAACCAACGTAAATGCAGTTTCTATCTCCGCAGACGGAAAAAATGGAGGAATACGCCGAGTGCCTTTTTCTTTAGATGAGTATCAACTCAATTCAGAAAATATGCCCGCAGCCGTTTCCTTATTAGGAGGGGCTGACAATGCTGCAACCAACGTATGGTGGGATAAAAAATCTAAATAATTAAAAAAATTACAAACAATGAAAAAATATATAACTTTTGCAATGTTGGTAATGGCTCTGATTGCTTGTAACAAAGAATGGACAGAAACCCAAGCTAATACCGAAGAGTTTGAAAAGAAAGCATTAGCCGATTTGAGAGAAAAACGTGACAATGCTAAATGGGAAGCCGAATCGGAGCGTACCGAAGAAAACAAAAAAGCCTTAGAGGCTTATTGGGCGATGCTTCGCGAATACAAACAAAAAGCGTGGCTTAACACGGGGGAAGTTGGCGGACAAGTACCTATGGTTTATTATTGGTTTGACGGACCTACATGGCAAGCAGCCAAAGGAATTGCTCGTGGGTGGTTACAATCCATTCCCGATTCAGTAACAGCTATATCCATTTGGGGAGGTCTTGGTGGTTTACATCCAAAAGATTTAGGTGTAAATCGCAAAAAAGATGCTGAAATTTTCCAGAAAAAAGGAGGTGCAATACTAATGTGTTGGCAAACTCCCAGTGTTGGGATTGCTTTACCGGGAAGCCCAGATGGGAAAGTAAGAGGATATGATTATTTCCGTCAGAAATACCCATTTGCAGAAACCCGTACGCAATGGGCTGAAATTTATGCTCGTGAGCTTTCACGTTACATCATCGCATTAGGTTTTGACGGATATGATGTAGATTGGGAGACTTGTGGCGACCACGGGGCTACTTCTGAAGAAGGAACTCCTTTAATGATGAATTACGATGACCCAGATAGTAATATTGCTAAATTTGTTCGTGAAATGGCAAAATATTTCGGACCAGTTGGACCAGCACATTTAGTACAATCACAAACTGAACGCGAGGCAAATATCAAAGCCTTATTCAATGCTTCAACAGCTGGTTTTCACGCTAATGAAAAAGAATTTATTGATAGCTTTACGCCGTATCTTCCTGAAAATTATCTTACTAAAAGATATTATTTCTGTGCAGATGTACCTTGCGGTGTAGCCGAAGTTTTTAAAAATCATTTCCAAAAATATTTTGACAAACACTTCTTACAAGATTATCAAGCTGATGGAGTTGGAGGTCATATTGAGCAGTTAGGTGGAAAATATTATAACTCTACTTCGGCAAACTACCAAGCAGGAAATTTTAAAGTAATGATTAAAAAAGGAATAGCCGTTCAGAAAAGACAAGTATGGGGCTTAGGTGCTTATCACGGGCAAAGTGATTTCCCTGTAACTAACGAGAGTGATGCAAATTTCAAAAAATATCTGCAAGATAATAACTTGAAAAGAAAATACTTACATTATGCTTGGACACGTGAGGCAATTCGTATTGCTGACCCACGACCTGACTATTCAGGATATGTAGAAAAAGAACCTTATATCATCACACCTTAATTTTTTAACGAAATGAAAAAAATAACAAAAATAATTGTTTTTGCACTTGCTTTGGGGCTAACAGCTTGTGACAAAAAATTAGATACTGTTGACGGAAACACCGTCAGAAATGCGAGTGCTGTATCTCTATATATGAATTCAGAGGCTACGGTAGTGAATATTAACAAATCTTCGGAAGGAGGCGAAACCTTTGTTGAGGTACGTATGTCGGGGCTTGCAAGTCAAGATGTGCAAGCTACGGTTTCGGTGGTTAATTTCTTTGAAGAATATAACAAAATAAATAACACACAATATCGTTTGCTACCCGTATCAGAATATGAACTTTATGAGGTGGATACACCTTCAAATATTTCTGCTAAAGGAACGCTCAATATTACTATAAAATCAGGACAAAGTTCTGAAAGAGTGGGTATAAGAGTAAAACCTCTTGACGAAAAAACGTATCCTATTGGGGTAAAATATGCTGTTCCGTTAAAGATTATAGGCACTTCTGCCAAGCAAGTTTTAAGCAATAATCAAGCGGTGATAACTTTTAACCGTCCTTTTAAAACTTCGGTGGCAGAAATAAAACAAGGAAATGCTTTTGCTGTAAAATTAGCACCCGAAGTAGAAGAAAGTGAAGAAATTACTGTGCAAGGGCAATTTATGTGGAAAAGTTGGCAAAGATATAGTGGAAACGCAATGAATATGACTGTTATGAATATCGGTGCTTATACACGTATTTTCCCTGATGGACTTCAAGTAAAAGACGGAGGCGGAGATAACCCTGACGATAAAGCACCTTTTAAATTTGAATTAAACAGATGGTATCAAATTACATTGACTTGTAAAGATAGCTATTTCAAAGTGTATATTGATGGCAAGTTAATTCACACTTTCCAACGTACGGGAGTGAAATTAAATAAAGAAATGAGAGTTCAAGTTGAAAATCCTCAAACTTCGTACTCCGCTAATCGTTATTTCAGAGAATTCCGCTTATGGAACAGAGCTTTAACAGAAGCTGAAATTGTAGCGAATTATTACCTACCAGTAGACCCTGAAAGTGAAGGTTTGGTAGCTTATCTTCCTGTAAATGAAGAAAATCAATTTAATGATGTAACCAAATACAACAATGTTGTTCAGTTTGTACAAGGAACAAGTAGTAGCATTTTTGGTATTCAAGATGGACCTAAATGGCATAAAGATGTTGATTACTCTGAGTTTAAAGTTGAATGGGTAAAAAATGTAAAATTCCCTTATACTGAAAGTTGCTCAATAGGGTTGTGTATAGAAGAATAAAATAACTTATGGTTTTTTCTCTATTTTTTGATAGAGGAAAAGTTACTAACAAAATGTAAAAAACATGAAAAAGATAATATATACGTTATCTCTTATAGGGATTTTGTTTTCCTGTGGAAAAGAACCAATAGAGATACAAAGAAACAATGATACAACGTGGTCAGTTGATAAGAGTATCACCGATGATGATATTCGTGAACGTATCGGTTTTGACCCTTTGAAAGAAAATGTTTATATAAAGCAATCAGAAATAGTATTCCCGAGTGCTTATATAGGTGATGTGCTTGTTTCAACAGGGGCTAAGCAAACGGTAAAAGTAGAAGTTTTACAAGCAGCAAAAACAGCTATCAAAGTAAAATTAGAATATGATACAACCGTATTTGATATGGTAAAAGAGCAATACGCTGGTTATGAATTAGGTGAAGCCTCATTACTTCCAATAACAGAGAGCGAAAAAACGATTAATCCTGGCGAAACTTCGGTTGAGTTTGAAGTAAATCCGCCAACTATGGTTGTTTCTAAAAATTTGCTTGTGCCTTTTAAAGCGACATTAGTAGGAAATTCGGATAATGTAAAAATTTCTGAGAAAAGTAATTATGCTGTAGCCAAATTATTCTCTGAAAAAATTGAATTTAATTTTCTAAAAGAAATCACCAAAAAAATAGATTTTGATTTTACTTCAAATAAAGCCTCAACCGCTGATAGTGAAGTTGCTATTCAAGTAGTTTCAAGGACAAGTACTTCAGTTACCCTCGGGTTGGTTAGAGATGATAGTGCTTACTCAGGCACTAACACACTCGCCCCAGCTGGAATAGAAGGAACAATTGCCAAGGTTACTATGGAAGGTACAAGTGCTACTTTGAAGTTTGATTTAACCAATTTAGAAACTATCGTAGCAGCAGGGACTTACGTATTACCTCTCAAACCTGTATGGTATGATAAAGATAATACAGCACACACTTTTACTGATACTATTTTGGTAACTCTGCGTGTAGGGGGTATAGGCATCAAAAATGCCACAAGTAGTGCAACCCAGATTACTTTGCCAGGAACTATTATCAATAAAAAAGAGGTTTATACAGGTTTTTTTATAGATGATGATACTGGAGGAGCTTCTTTTATGAGTGATG
>JAUNHN010000030.1 GCA_030523915.1 Capnocytophaga sp.
GTTTTTATTGACCAAAACAATAAGATTATTAAACACCGATGTTGCTTTTTCTATCTCAAAAGCAGTATGTGGACTATCCCACTGATAACGCAAACAAAGTACGTGAAAAACTAAAAGTTCTTCGTTTTCCCAAGGAATTCGTTGGATTTTTACCTTACGATTGTATGTTACTGCTTTCTCTTTCTCAAAATTTACAATACTAAATCGGTATATAGCCCGAAAATTTTCGTTAATTTCCATACGTTTTTTTAAACAAATTAGAATTCGTTACGTATTCTGTTTTTGGCAGGTGCGTGTGCCAAGGTATCGGTAATTGTATTAAGTTTGGCAGACCAATGCAAATACCGATTTCGTAATTTTTTTAACATACTGTCAGATACGTATGCTGTCACTTCCACTTCCTCAAGGAGAATAGAAGGAGTCGTGCTTATTTCATCAGAGGCAGTAGGCTCTTCTTCAGTAAGTAAAAAGGGTTTGTTATAAAATGTCCTATTAGGGTCTTTTAATTCCCATTTCGTCTCTCCTTTCTTGATAAGATGCTCCCCTATATATGACTTTACTTTTTCAAGAAATTCATCTTCCAAGGCATAGTCTTCTAAAAGTTTTCCCATTTTAAGTTTTTCTGACAAATAAACCAAAGCTTCTTCACTCATAAAATGAAGCGGGATAAAACTGTACTTCCCTTCTAAAATACGTTCTCCACGTATCTCTTTGTTAAATATAGGATGAATATATTTATAACGAATTTTTATTTGTTCTGGATGAAACCAACCCTCCTGTACGAGTTCATCTCGAAAACGTTCTAAATTTTTACGAATATTACCTTCTTTTAGAATTACAATTTCATACTCACACGTGTTAGGTGTAGGAGTGTGGGGCTGTATGAATTTTGCTTTTTTAGCTTTATTTATGTATTCATCTTGCTTCACACTATCTTTTTTAATGATAGGATCGTGATTATAACTTCCGCCTACATCACTATGTACACCGGGAAAATTAATTTCTTTACCTATATTTAAGCGTGTTAACGAAAAATTCTTCCGATGCTCATCTGCTGCTGTGTAATGAACGGCTCGCGTGGGATTACCCAAATCGTGCAGATGTAACTGCCCGATATGTTTTTCAAAATTAGGTATAAGAAGACTATTTGGATCAAACGAAGCTACTGTATCATAAACTCCTAAAAAACGAACATTAATTTTCATCGTTTCAATAAGCTCACGTGCAATACCCGCTTGCAAAAGAGCGATGCCTAAAAAACCACTACAAGGTAATTTCCCGTCTTTAAGCCAGCTATCATTAATAGGATTCCCTGCATAATCCGTTTTAATAACTGCTTGCGAGGGATTTACATTATGCACTGTATTAACAGTTTGAACAGAAGGTTCATACGCCTCTTTTTGCAGATTATGCAAAAAATGACGCGCCGCCGCTGCTCCACGACTAAACCCAAAAGCATCTATCGTAAGGATTAGCTGGGTTATTTTACTGTTTTCGTCTTCTTCTCTTTTATCTTTCTTTTTTTGAATTTCTTTAGCTAATTGTTTACATCCAGATGCTACTTTGGCAATAATCCCTGTGATTCCTCGTCCATACGTAGCCCCCGTAGAGTCATCATTTTTCTTCTCCACCTCTTTACCAACAGTCCCAATACCTTCTATGTAAATAGAATATTCATTTCTATCGGTATGCATATATTTTCGAGCTACATTGGTAAAATCATTCCCAAAGCTATCGTTATGACCAAATTTTGCATAAATATCCCTATCATCAGAAGAAGCAGTCTGGTCTGCAAATTCTCCTTTTTTTTCTACTTTTTTACGGATTTGGGTATGATAAAGATTATTTGTTGTTCCATCAAAAAATAGCCCGAAAGTCAGCTCTAATTTCTCTTTGTTCTCGAACTCGAAATTACCATCATTGTATACAAAAGTACTCATAATTATTTACCGTGATTAGAAATTGAAATCTTACTATTGAATAAAGCTACTTCTTTATCTTCACTTTTTAACACTACTGTAGCATCAGTCTTGTCTTCGTTAATATAAATAACTAACTTAGCTTCTGTAAGCGGGTTATTCTCAAATACTTGATCAAAAACGTTAAATACTTCCTGCTCATCAAACTTTACTACGCCCCCAAATTTTGTGTCATTTTCTATCCAACGAAAAGAAATAGTTTTAGGAATTGCTCGTTCTATTTTAGCAGTCCAACGAAATGCTTCAGGAATATCTGGATACGTTTCTATTTCTGTATCTCCAAATAAATGTTCTCTTTCTCCATTAAAGAGTGTATACATAACCTTTCGAGTTTTCATTGGATTTACAGATTCAAAAATTAGCTGCCAATTGTATTTTTTTCGATACATATCCCATATTCCATAGGGAATAGGCTTGCCCTCATTGGCTTTCAATACCTCCGCAGGGATAAAATCCCATTCATACACTACTTTACGCTGATAGTCAAGTCGGTGCATATTTTTTTGAGGTCCTGAAGGAAGTGCATCAATCTCTTCCTCACTAAACGTTTTTTTCTCTCCTTGGTAGCGTCCCACTTCTATTTGTCTGCCTGCTCCTTCAAGCCAAATAACCACCACTCCTCCAGGAGCAAAGCCTACAATAATGGTATCGTATTCCTCTTTTCGAGGACGAGGGTCATCTCCATCGGAAGGTCTATAAAATCCTTCATTAAAGAGCGTAACCATTTTATCGTAATCAATAGGGGTATCTATTTCATAGAAAGTGTGTTCTGTATAGGACATCCATATTGCGTGTAAGTGATTAGGAATGGTCTTTAGACCACTACTCATCCCTCTGTTAGCCTCCCCCCAATTTCCCGCAGTAGTTCCACTATATAGGCTTGTAAAACCATTTTTAGAAATTAAGCCTCCCATATATACATCTATTGGGCAAGCAATGGTAGCTGATGTCGCTTCCTGCCATTCAAATTTGTCATTTTTCATATCACTTTTCTTATTTTGACAACTACTCAGTTGCATTGTGAATACTATTAATAATAAAAATATTTTTTTCATTGTATTGATTTTTAAGGCTTTAAACTCCCCTTTTTTTCTACTTTTTTACGAATTTCGGTATGGTATCGATTGTTTGTAGTACCATCAAAAAATAGCCCAAAGGTAACTGATAAAGTATCTTTGTTTTTAGACTCAAAACTTCCATCGTTATATACAAAAGTACTCATAATTAGTTGTTTTTAGTGTTATTAAAGATTTTTATCTGACTATTAAATAAAGCATTTTTTTTATCTTTACTTTTAAGGGTTACTGTTGCATCGTCTCGGCTATCATTAATGTAAATTAACAACTCTACCTCCGCATCTGGATTATCTCTAAACATTTCCTCAAATGCCTTAAAAATTTCTTGCTCATCAAAAATAATGACTCCGACGTATCTATAGTTTTCTTCTGTTATCCAATTAAATCGAATTCTTTTAGGTATAGGTTTTTCTTTATGTGTTGCCCAACGAAATGTTTCGGGAACTTCAGGATATTTTTCTATCAAGGTTTCTCCAAATAAAAATTCCCTCTCTCCATTATAGAAATTATAATTAACGTCTTTTATTTTTTCTTGGCGGAAAAAATCAAAAGTCAGTTGCCAATTATATTTTTTACGATACGTATCCCACAAACCATAAGGCACGGGTTTGTCTTTTACTTTTTCAACAATTTCTTGAGGAACCATTTTCCAATTATACAAAATATTATTATGATATTCTATACTATGCATATTTTTTTTAGGACTCGAAGGCAATTCATCTATTTGCTCTTGCGTAAAAGTGATTTCCTTGCCCTGATAACGCCCTATCTCTACTTGCTTTCCTGAACCTGCTACCCAAATAACTACCACACCTCCAGGAGCAAAACCTACCACAATGGTATTATAATTCGTTTTATTTAGCGAAGGTTCTTTAACATTGGGGGCATTTACAAAAGGCATTTCATAATAACCTTCATTAAAAAGAGCTACCATTTTCTCATAGTCAATAGGGGTATCTATTTCGTAAAACTTATGTTCAAAATACGATACCCAAATTACGTGTAAGTGATTAGGAATTGTTTTAAGTCCACTGCTCATACCTCTATTTGCTTCTCCCCAACTTCCTAAAGTCGTTCCCCCCATATAGACTTGTAAAAAAAACGTTTGAAGATTGTAATCCTCCCATATAGACATCTACAAGGTAACCATCAGGTGCTGATGTAGCCTCCTGCCATTCAAATTTGTCATTTTTCATATCACTTTTTTTATTTTGACAACTTACAAATTGACAAATTAATATGAAACACATAAGCAATCTTCCCATCTTTCTATAATTAAATTATTAGCATTGGACAAAAGATTGAAAATAAGAATGTACAAAAAACTTATCCTTTATTTACTCTCGCATCGGTTTTTCCTAAAAGTTGAGACAATCCTGCACTTTTAATCGTAACATCACCACTTTGAGCTATATGTGTAGTTGAAGCTGTAGTTTCTTCTAAATTCCCTCTAATTCCTATATTTTTATTCCCCTCAATATTTTGAGAATAATTACCTTTTAAATTTTGAGTATAATTATTAGCATTAAACGAGTGATTATTTTCAATAGCTATAAGATTATCATTTGCAATAGAAATACTATTATTTTTTCCTATTGAAGTATTCATATTGTTTCCTACATTGAAAGTAAGATCTTCTCCCACCGTAAAAGTCATATTTTTTGGAGCATTTACATTAATGTTCCCTTGTCCGTCCATAAAAAACGTATTTCCACTCGGGTCTTCTACCAAAACACTTTTTGCATCGTCATCAAAAACTATTTTACAACCACTTTTGGTAATAATACTCCGTACATTGTTAGAAACTGCTGAAGCGTTTTTGCCGTGGAACATACTGCCCGACACATAAGGTCGATGTGGATTCCCCTGCTCAAAACTTACCATCACCTGATCGCCTACCTCTGGAATGAAAACTACCCCTCGGTTGGTAGCTCCATCACTCAGCACTCCTGCATCTGATGATTGTACACGCAACCAATTCGTTTTTAAGCTCTTACGTTTTTGCCAATAAAACTGTACCTGCACTCGGCCTTGTCCTTCAGGGTCTTCATTACTTACCACTTCTGCTATCTCGGGATAAGCCACCACTTGAGCTGTAGCCAGTGAGTATTCCACCCCTTGCGGTATCGCCACAAAATGATTCACATACGTACCTTCTTGCTCCACACGATGTTCTAACGAAATCACTCGATACACACCTATCTCATTGCCTAAATCATAATGCGATGAAAAATGAACGCGAATAAGCCCTCCTATCTTTACACGCGATGTTTTCGTCTTTCCTTCTATCACGTGCATATTACCCAAAGTAGCATTGTACCCACCTTGTAACACATCATCTAAATTACCTGCTGCACCCGTAACCGCTGACGAGCGAACAATGCCCTTAGAGGTATATAACACATCTTTTTTGGAAAGTAGCGGGGTAAGAAGCATATTCTGACGCTCTGGGTCAGTAGTGTCTTGGGTGTGTACATACATGTCTTTTTCTGCAAAATAATCGTATTGGCTAAATGCGTGCGGAAGCGTCTGTACAGTGGTTTTTAAGCTAATGATATCTTCATCAAATGTTAACTTTTCTTGCTCATTGGTCGTAGGTATACCAAAAAACAATTCCTTTCCATCATAGAAAAACAATTCATTGTAAAGACCCGACAAACGATTTAAAAACTCAAATACGCTTTCCTTATATTGCATCGCAAAAGCAAGTTTCCCTTTAAAGTTCGGGCTACAATGCGTTGAAAAATGACTCTGATAGTCATACGTAAGTTCTTGTACGATATCCGTAAGTGAAGCATCCACAAAAGAGTACATAGAAGCTACATCATCCAGCAAACAGATAGATCCCTTTCCTCTATAGCGTACAAAGTTCGTATTAGGCGTTCCGTGAGGATGCTCCCAAGAGTCCATTACTACTTCCGTAATAAACCCTATAAATTCATACGTCTTACCCTCGTGCTGAAACTGGATGTGAATACGCTCTCCTACTGATTCAGTGAATGACTTAGGTGATTTCTTACTCACCAAGTCTTCCCTTCCCAAAAAGTCCTCCACAACTTCAAAAGAGTGATAAGAATTAAGACTTTGGCGCAATACAAGGGAATGAAAAATTAAAGGTTGTCCCTTAATATACACGGTCGTTTTTACATCTTTCAAATCCGAAAGAAGCGTTGAAAAAGAGTTAGATTTTAAGCTCATAGTTTTATTATGTTATAAATGAAATACCATTTTTTCTTTTTTAAGAAGATAAACTCGGCGAAAGATACAAAAAAAGAAATAAAAAGTAATAAAAAAAATAAAAATATTTTAATTTATCTCTTTTTTATATTCGAAATCCTTTTATACACTCGTTTTTCATTTTTAAATTTTCGTCATTATTTTCTTGCTTAATTTCATTTTTTGCACTTACCACACTCAGCGACAATTGTATTTTTCTATCAATGGTTGCCATTTCGTTTTTGAGTTCTGAAAGAAAGGATTCCTTCCCCCATTTTTTAGATATAATTTCTTGAAGCACAGGAAGGTCTTTTTCCAACAGAGCAATTTCTTTTTGTTGCTTTTCAATGTAGGAAGGGATTTTCTCCAAGGCGTTTAAAAAGTTCATTACAGCTAAATTAGGGTCATTAGCAAGGCGTCCGTTGTTATGAGTGTATTTAACACCTCCTTCACCTTGCACAAAAAACCGATTTTCACGTAAGTCCAATCCTTCTTTTTGTGAAATTTCGGTTTTCACCAACAGTTGAAACCCGTATAAACTCCCGATTTCCTGATAACTCCCTGCGGTACGAACATTTTTGGAGTAATTGTGTAGTTTTTCAGCAAGTACTTTAACAGAGGCTTTTTCAGGAACGTCTTGCAATCGCAAAACATTCACCACATTGCCATCTTGATTTCGTACGGCACGTGATGAAAAGTTTTGCCAATCCGTATGGTATCGTTGTAAGAGTTGTTGCAAAGCGTTTTTATCACTCGTGAAATGATTGAGTTTGTTTTTAGCACTGGATTGAAAACGCAAAAAAGTTTGTTTTTCGCTCTCTAAGGCAGCGATACGTTTTTCCAATTTAGCTTTCTCCAAAAGGTCTGTATTTCCTGAGAGGATGGCAACATATTCTGAAAAACTCATTCCTGATTTCTCATCCATAGCACCTTCATCAATGGTGCGTTTGGCAAGCTGATTGTTTTTAAGCTGTTCGATAAATAATTGCTTGTTATAAAGCAAGTTAAATTTATATGCGTCTAAGGATTTTTCTACGGCATAGATAATTGCATCTACTTTGTTATCAGCAAAATATTTAGCGATTTCGTTGCCTTTACGGATAGCCCTTCCATCACGCTGAGCTAAATCACTGGGGCGCCACGGCGTATCCAAATGATGCACAGCTATGGCTCGTTTTTGAGCATTCACCCCTGTGCCCAGCATATCGGTGGAACCGAATAACACACGTATTTTTCCTTCGTTCGTGTCGGTGATAAATTGTTTTCGCATTTTGTCATTTTTCGCTTCTTGAATAAAACGAATTTCATGAGAAGGAATGCCGTAATCTTCCACGAGTTTGCGTTTGACTTCACTGTACGGATTCCACTCATTAGGCTTGTATGTTCCTAAATCTGAAAACACAAACTGGGTTCCTTTTTGAGCGTTAAATTTTTGGTAGTATTCATAAATTTTCTTAGCACAATGCGACGCTTTGTTGTCAGGGTGGTCTTGGTAGTGGTCAGAAATCATTCGCATATCGAGTGACATTTTCCGTGCGTAATCCGTAGCAATAAGCATTTTGGCTTTTTCTTCGGAATCAGAAAGCGGTTCTCTACCCAAAAGAGTAGCGTTTCCAGTTTTGGCAAATTCCATCAATTTTTGAATAAACTCCTCTTGCTGTGGCGTAGGCGGAATGTGGTGCAAAATTTCGTTTTTTTCGGGCCTGTCTATCCCAATATCCTTTGCGGTGCGATAATCGGTAATTTCGCTATAAAATTGAGCCAATTCAGGCACTTTGATAAAATAACGGAAGCGTTCTTTTTGAATGATGTTATTGGCAACGGAAAATTCATAATCGGTAGTCTTTCTCGCATAAATGGCAGCCCACGCATCAAAACAATGGATTTGCTGTTTTTCGAGTGCCTGAGGACGCAGGTATTTAAAAAGTAGATAAAGTTCGGTCAATGAATTAGAAATGGTCGTTCCTGAAAGAAAAGTAGCTCCCATATCCTTGCCTGTTCGCTCCTGAATGGTACGCAAAGCAAAGAGCAGGTTCATTGCCTTTTGACTTCCTTGTGTATTTCCCAAACCTGCCACCCGATCGTGTCGCGTGTTGAATAGTAGGTTTTTAAACTTATGACTCTCATCGACAAACAAATGGTCAATCCCCATCATTTTAAAATCCACAGTGTTATCGGTTCGGGTGTTAATGTCGTGCCGAAGGGTGGCGAGTTTTACTTCCAAATTTTCCTTGCGTTTATACATTCCCTTAATCATCGCACGAGAAATTTCTTTGCCTTGTTGTTCGAGAGCCCAAAGATTTTCTTCCACATCGTCCAATTCTTGTTGCAAAATACGCTCTTGAATTTCAGGAGATTGTGGAATCATTTTAAATTGGTCGTGGGTGAGAATTACACAATCCCAATCGTTGTTTTTTATATCGCCAAAAATTCTTTTGCGTTTATCGGGTGTAAAATCCTCCTTGCCTGGGTATAAAATTTTTGCAAAAGGATAGGCTCGGCGGTAGGTTTCAGCTATTTCGTGTACATTGGCTTTGAGTCCGATAATCATTGGCTTGTGAGCCAATCCCAAACGCTTCATCTCTTGGGCAGCACAGCACATAATAAGTGTTTTTCCTGCACCCACCTCGTGGTCACAGATGGCTCCACCATTCATTTTTATCATCCATATTGCATCTTTTTGACTGGGATATAAATCTTCAATACTCAAAGCGTGTCTATCCAACCCAGGGAAGTCTTGAAATCCTCCATCATAAGTAGGTCGTACAAAGCAATTAAACATTTCATTGTACTTTTTTGTGAGTTCATCTTTAAAAACGGATGATTGCTCTGAAAGCCATTGTCCAAAAGCATTGCGAATTTCATCTATCTTTCCGTTAGCCATTTGTATCGCTTCCATATCTCGCACACGCACTTCCTTGTCGTCTATTTTGATTTGTTTGGTAATATCTGGACAAGTATTCAAAAGGGCGTGTTTGAAAAGGGCAATCCCATCGTAGGTTCTGCTTTGAGATTTTACAGCATATTTTTCCCAAATAAACATATTTTTTTGGGGACATTGTATCGAAAAATCATCGATTTGAGACGAATAATTTACTTGAACATTGGTGTCAAATAAATGGGAGGCAAAATCGCTATAAATTTTTGAATTTATCCAGCGTTCGCCCAGATTAAAATCCAATTCTTCAAAGGCAATGGGAGTAGGAACCGCTTTTTGTAAGGATTCCAACGAATGGATTACTTCGAAATTCGTTGTAAGTTCTGGATTTTCATCTAAAAAATTATGTAATGTGTTGATTTTATCAACAACAATGCCTGAAAGCCATTTTTGTCCGATTTCGTAAGTATTTTCTAACGGATTAAAAAAGAGTTTTTCTTTTAAAAGTTCTTTAAGCTCCAAAGTAGATTGTCCTGTGGCGGTTTCTAAAAATGAAAAATCTACTTTTCCTAACTCGCTCAAACAAGCCGATAATGCTTCTTCGAGAGATAGATTTTCAATGGATTTTATCGAAAAAGCGACAGGATTAACAAAAATATCTGCTTTTTTATACACTCCATTATAAACTTTTTCCAAATAGGGAATTTCTGCTCCCGAGCTATCGGTTTTGATGAGTTTTATGTTTTCAGCCGTGTTCAGATGCCCATATTTTTTTACAAAACCATCGTAAAGCGTATTTAAGACTTCTCGTTCTTTATTGTGTGGATGGTAAGTGGTCGCTTCTTTGTGATATAAATCCAAATAGGCATCGCGAAGAGCAATGTATTCCATTGTTTTTCGCCTTTCCAATGAAGCCATTTGCAACGGTATAAAAGTAGCTTTTTGAGCCTTTGGGGAAACATCTTTTAGATAACCGATAGTCTGTCCTTGTACCACCAAAGTATCTTCTTTAAAATGAGATAGAAAAGCCCCCGAAAAAGGTTCAGGGGTTTCTATCAAGTTTTCTACCAATTCGTGTGATGCTTTTTCTTGGGAAGTATTTGTAAGATTTGTTGGGTATGAAAAGGAGAATAAATCCAGTTTTACCGCAGTGTTTTTCTGTTTAGTTTTCCTTTTAGCAGATTTTTTAGCTGAAAGTTTGTTGGAAGAAGGGGCATTCACCGAAGTATTTTTAACAATTTGTTTTTTATCAGGTAAAAAATCAAATAAGCTGAGCTGGACACCCTGTGTCTGTTGTGATTGTTCAAAGGAAGAAAAGGTTTTTTGGGGTTGTGTTGCCTCCTCAAAAGAGAGAAAATTCATTTTTGATTCATAAACATTTGGCTCAGAAACGACCGATGTGTCAATATCGGAAGCCTCTTCCCATTGATTTATTTTGCTCTCTATTTCTATGTAAGTAGCTTGTTCTATTTCCGTTTTTTCGCGTTTTTCTAAATTTTCTATTCCTCCTATACTTTCTATTCCTTCTATTTTTCCTAATCTTTCTACCTTTTCTTGTCTCTGATAGTAATTTTGAAAATCCTTGGATAGTTGTGTTTTTATATCCGTTGCGATGCCTTTTACTCCCTGCTCGTGAATATAAACCATAGCAGGTTGCCCATATAGGTTCGTGCCAAATTTTTCTTCTGTACAAATAATTCGTGAGGTATCCGAAAACAATTGATTTTGAGGGATTGAATACGGATTATTTTCCGAAGAACTCACTAAAAATTGCCGTTCGATGGGCGATAATTCACCTCTTTGGGTGTCTTTTTGTAGTACAATTAAATCGCTTCCAGCCTCTGTTCCTGCATAATCACGAAACAGATTATTAGGCAATCGCAGTGCGGATACCAATCGGGCATTGGAGAGCATTTCTCGGCGAATAATTTCATTTTGACCACTATCCAAAATACCCTGAGAGGTAATAAAAGCCAATATACCTTCCTCTTTTAACATATCCAATCCTTTTAAAAAGAAGTAGGTATGCACCCTACGAGCTGCCTGTACCTTAGCGGGATTTTTACTGCGAGAGTACGACAAATCAAAAACGGCATTGTCCGAAAAAGGAATGTTGCTACTGACAAGATCGAATTCCTTTTCATTATGTGGTTCTATCTGCTCAAATCCCTCGATATGTATCTGTTCATTGGGATATAAATGCGATAAAACCTTTCCTGTTAAAATGTCTTTTTCAAAAGCCGTTGCCGATACATTGGGATATTGGTCTCTAAAAGAAGCTATAAAATTGCCCACTCCTGCCGAAGGGTCTAACAATTTTGTGGGGGTGATGTTGTTTTCTTTCAGCACCAATGCAAGGGCATCGATAATTTCCAAAGGGGTATAAAAGGCAGTAAGTACTGAGTTTTTGAGACTTTGCTCGTATTGTCGGTATTGTCTTTCATCGATGCTATTTTCACGGATAAGTTGCCATAAAGTTTGGGTATATTCAAAATAAGGCAAGTCTGAGGCAGACCAATATTTTTTGTCCATAGCCTCTTTGGCAGGATTTAAAATGAATTTAAGCCCACCAAACCCTGCGTATTTTTGCAAAATTTCTCGCTCCTCTGCGGTAGCCGATCGCTTTTCTCTGTCCAAAGCAAAAGCCACTTCCAAAGCTCGGATATTGCGACCCAAATGCAACTTTTTATGATATGCCATTTTCTTCTATCCAAATTTGAATAGCTCCTGTAAGTTCCGTGTAAAGATGCCCATAATCCTGTGTTTGTTCAAAATCCTCGACAAGGTCATACTTCTGAAAAAAAGGCATCAATTCTTCAAACATTTTTAAGGCAAAAGGAAATAATTCCTCTTCGGAAAGTTCCCTTTGAAATTCTCTACAAAGTACCTCAAAAACCATCGAAAAAGGAGAAAAGTATAAGCCTTCCATTAGCACTTTATTGGCTATTTCGTTGCATTGAGGAATTGCCAATCCCGATTCAAAAGCCTGTTGATAGCTATGAGCTGCCAAATCGCTTCGTTCTTTGATAAATGTCGTATTATTTATTAAATTAGGAAAACTTGTCTTTAACACCTCTCTAAGTCGTAATTCATAGTACGACAAACTCGGTTGTACATTTTGATGATTCATATTTTTTTGATTTTTATGTTTTTATTACTCTTTTATTTTTTATTTCCCTTATGTGTGTTTATGTATTCTCCCAATATTTTATTTGGGTATAGTAATATGGTAAGTTGTATCCAATCGTCCATTTTTGATAATCACTCGGTTACCACTGCCTAAATGCACCTTAGAAAGGTCTAAATGGTCAAGCCAAGTCGGTTGATATTGACTTACAAGCCATAAAAACAAGCGTTTTACTTTCACATTGACACATTTTTCTAATAGTAGTTGCCATTTTTCCATCGATGATACTTTCATTTGCTGACATATAGTAACCGTTTGCTTAAAAGATTGCTCATCGGATACGTGTAATAAAAATTCCAAAAAGGCTTTTTCCCTGCACGAAATACGAAGCGGTTCCAATTCTTCCCTCCAAGGGTACAAAATAGTCAGCATCTGAATTGTTGTCGTATCAAATTCATCAAAAACAGCCCTTGACGAATGTTTTGTAAAGCGATGTCGTACCCCCGTGGTTTTTAACCAACTTGGTAAAGCGGTTTCTCCATAGAGTTGTACAGGAATTGCCTCAGAAGATAAATAACATTCTTGTAATTGTAACGCACTTATTCCTCCGATAACGAAATCGGTTTGCATATAATATTGCAAAGCATATACCACTGCCTGCCAACTATGTAAAAACATTCCCCGTACATAATACCCCTTATGAACACTCTTTAAATACTCACTTTTGACCAAATTATCAATGGCGTGTTTTTGTAAGTGTAAGGTATTTTCAAGCCACTTGCGTGATACCACAATTCCTTCTGGAAGCGTTTTTTCTAATAATCTTCGTCTGTTTCTATCTAACATTTTAATTTACAATAATCATATATAACGGCGGTTATCACCTACACTGCAAATGTAAATACATTTTTTAAATTTTACAAATAATTTCAATGGAAACAAAACAACAACCTGTAAATCTGTGAATACCACCGTGAAAATCATTTCTTGGTACGCTTTGATTTTATGATTATTTTTTACTTTTTAGTTCCTATTGCTTGTTACTTGGTGATTGCTACTTAATTTTTTTCTTCGGAAACTCAAAAACAATTTCTGCGTTTTCATTTAAAACAAGATAGGCATCAAAGGTTTTTCCTGCTTTGCTTTTCATTGCTTTGATAAGCGGACTCTTTCGGGTTTCAAGTAAGGTTTTTAAGGTTTGCTCATCGATATTTTTTCCGCATACATTTCTGAAAAATGTCCAATTACAATGCTCATCAGGGCATTTTACCACTTTTTCAAAGATTTTTAGAGTTTGTTGTTGGCATTTGGGGCAACATAATTGCAAATGCTTTTTCTGTGGGATATTAAGTGCTAATAGGGCTTGTGTCAAATCTTGGGTATAGCTTTTCATCGCCTGTAAAAATTCCGTTGGTGATTTTTCACCTTGTTCTATTTTTTGTAAATCTTCCTCCCATTGTCCCGTTAGGGTAACATTGGCAATGGCATCTTCTTTGACCCAATGATACACTTGCATTCCTTTTTCGGTAGGAATAAGGGATTTTTGCTTACGCTCCACATAGCCTCGTTTTAAGAGCGTTTCAATGATAGCGGCTCGCGTGGCAGGCGTTCCGATGCCTGAGCCTTGCAAGAGTTGGCGTTGCTGTTTGCTTTCTAAATCTTTTCCTGCCATTTCCATTGCCGATAAAAGCCCTGCTTCGGTGTAAAGGGCAGGAGGTTGGGTGGTTTTGGACAAAATTTCAATGGATTTTATCTTTAATGTACTCCCTTGGGGTAAGGACGGCAGTGCTTCATAAATGTCCGCTTCGTCCTTGTTTGAGTCAGATAAAAAACCATTGATTCCCCGCCAACCCTTCTGAATTATCTGTGTATTTTTAAGTGTAAAATTCTTATAAAACACTTCTAACGAGACTTTTTGCACTTCTTTTACACAGGGTTCGCTTACCGCTTCCAAAAGTCGGGTCGCAATCAGCTTGTAAATGGTCATTTCTTTGGCAGAAAGGTTCGTAGGGAAACGCTCGGTAATTAAAAGTCCGTGATGATCGGTTACTTTTAGGTCATTGACCATTCGTTTGTTCAGTGCCGTGATTTTAACGAGTTGGGCACTTGCCGAAAAGGATTCACTTTCCTGCAATAAACGAATAAGCGATGGTATTTCTGCCCATACATCTTCCGAAATGTATTTGCTTCCTGTTCGGGGATAAGTGATGTATTTTTGCTCATACAAACCTTGTGCAACTTGTAGGGTCTCATCGGCTGAAAATCCGTATTTTTTATTAGCTTCCTTTTGTAATCCTGTTAAATCATACAACAAAGGAGGTTGTTCTTTAACGGTTTCTTGTTCCACCGAAATCACTTCGGCAGTAGGATTTTTCTCTATTTGCCTTTGCAGGGTCTCGGCTTCTTTTTTATCGGCAATCGATTCGGAAAAGCTAAAAAACTCCGTGTATTCCTTTTGATGTTTGAGTTTAAGCTGAAAGAAGGACTTTTTGGTAAAGTTCGTATGCTCCAAATAGCGTTTGCAAACCATTGCCAAGGTAGGGGTTTGTACTCTTCCGAGTGAATAAACCCCTTCGCCCACAGCGATACTTAGGGCTTGGGTAGCATTGATACCCACTAACCAATCTGCTTCACTGCGTTTTTGAGCTGCTTGATACAACAAATCAAAATCACTTCCTGATTTTAAATTGGCAAATCCCATTTTGATAGCTTTTTCTGTCAAAGAACTTATCCATAATCGCTCAAAAGGTTTTTGGCAATTCAGATAGTGATAAATATACCGAAAAATAAGTTCGCCCTCGCGTCCTGCATCGGTAGCTACGATAATAGCTTCACATTTTTTGAACAGTTGCTCAATGACTTTAAGTTGTTTGAGTGCTAATGGGTCAGTTCTGTATCCTTTCTCAGCGGGAATTTGCTTGGGAATTAGCATAAAAGGTTCAGGCAATATGGGCAAATGTTCCCTTTGAAACCCTTGACAACCGTATTGCTCAGGGAATGCCAACTGTACCAAATGCCCCAACGCCCAAGTAACCACATAACCGTTCCCTTCTTGATAGCCTTCATTTTTCTGAGTAGCTCCTAATAAAGAAGCTATTTCTCTACCTACGCTCGGTTTTTCTGCAATGATTAGTTTCATAATTTTTTGTCTTTTTATACCTTTCCTTTAGGAGAAAAAGTCCGCAAAAGCGAAATATGTGAGAGTAAGGATTTACATTTTACGCCCTTTGGATTGAGTGTTTTTCTGTGTTGGGGCAGTTTCTTGCTTTTGTGTTTTTTGAGTTTTTTCGCTCGCTTGTTTTTGTTCCTTTTTAGGCGTTTGTAAATTATTAGAAATGTCCTTTTTATCAGGATTTTTAAAACTTACATCTACTTTCCCTTTGTTTTGATTAAAAGTAAAATACGCATTGTATGTATTTCCGTTTTTGCTTTGTAGTCCTTCCAAGTATATGGGTTTTCCTTCTGAAAGTTGTTTGTGTTGTTCCTGTGAAAGTTGTACTCCACGAATTTCTTTGGGGGCTTCGGTGAGCTTTTGGGTAACTTTTTGAGAAAGGTTTTCATCAAACAAAAATTCTACATAACGCTTATCGGCATTGAACTGCACATTGGCATTAAAAGGTTCTCCTTTTTTGGATTGCATTCCTTCCAAAAAGAGCGGTTTTCCCTCTTTTAAGGTCTGTTTTTGCTCTTCACTGAGTTTCACACCTTTAATTTCATCGGGAATCTTAATAAATTCCGTACGCAGGGCAATGAGTTCATTGGTCAATCTATCTACACTGATAATGGAAGGAATTTTTTCATTGGTTTTTGTATTGGTCAGTTCCACCACGCGTCCCATATTGCCTGTGTTTAGCAAATTTTTCTTGTCTTCCTCAGAAAACTCGTGTCCAAAGAAGGGATATTGTAATTGTGGTTCTTTGCGTATGCCGTGAATAGCCGCCACCACCTTTCCTTCGCTGTTTTGTTGTAAGGATAAACGAGCGTCAAAACGCGTTACGGCACTGCCCAGATTAAAACTTACAGGCACAAGTTCATTGGTTTTAAATCCTTTTAATAGAGGGTCTAACAGATTGCGTTTTTCCAAATATTCCTTACTGATTCCCAGATTATTAAGAGTTTCCCAATCTACCTCTTCTACCTTGTATTTAGGCTCATTTTCTTGCTCTGAGTTTCCATTAGAAGGCGTTTGAGTGGGTTGTGGATTTTCTTGTTTTACCTCTTTTTGAGGCTCTTGAACAGGGATGTTTGTTGTTTCCATTGTCGATTTATTTTGTTGTTGATTTTGTTGATTCTGTTGATTTTGCTCTTGTGTATATTGTGTGGGAGACACTTCGTATTTTTTTAAGTATTCTCTGCCTTTTTCATTAAGATGAGCTAAATGATTTTGTAGTTTTTCAATGGTATCCAGCGATTTTTCTATCGGAATTTTAAAGAATGAAAATCGAGTTGGATTTTTGGTTTGTCGCAGAAAATTGCTGAAAAAGTTGGACAATATATTGCCGTGGGCATCTACTCGCATAAAATCCTCTTGATGTGTTTTGTCAGGAGGAATAGTTTGCAATGCTCCGTTTTTATCCAGTCCCTTGACGGCTTTGAGCTGTTTTTCTTCCTTATCGAAAACCAGTAATATATCCGAAAGTTCTTCCTGAGTAGGAACATTATTTTGTGAAGGTAATGGTGCTGTTGTTTCCATTGTTTTTGTATTTTATTTTACCGCAAAATTATCCCTATTCTTTGCTTTGTATTACAAGCTGTCTTGCTTTGGAAGTGCGTTTCCTTTTTTGGCTTTCATACTGGATACAGGAACACTAAAATGTGTTCGAATAAACTGATGTACATCTGATAATTTGTAATAAATTTTTCCCGAAATGGTATAATACGGCAGTTTGCCATCTGAGCGATAGCGTTGTAGCGATCTTGCCGAAATCTTAAAGGTCAGCATTAAATCCTGATTGTCTAACAATTCCTCGCCATCAAGCATATTTTTACGGCTTTGTGTTTTTACTAATGCTTCTTCAAGTAAATCAAAACGGTCGATAAGTCGCTGCATCCAAGCGATAAATTCGGTTCTTTCTATATTCATTTTTCTTATGTTTTTAAGTTCGTTAAATACTGCTTTTTAAATTTATAAATCTCTATTTTTCTATTCATTCTATTTTTCTATCCTCCCTATGTCTCTAACAATGTTTTAAGAGGTTTCCCCATTTCCAAAACTTCGGGATTTTCAGCGGTACTGATTAAAATTTCTTTTTCTTTTAGATTGCGAATATAGGTTTTGGCTGTTCGCTGGGTAACTCCTGTAATCTCTTGTATTTCTTTACATAAATCTGAAAAATGCCACGATGTTTTTTTCTTGAACAAAGGCGATATAAGCGTAGCTAAGGCGGTGGTTTTATCCTTCTGTTTTGAAGTGTTATTTCGCTGTCCGCAGTAGCGGTGCATTCCCAAAGTATCGTCCCACTGAAAAAGGATTTCAGGGGTTTTAGAAAGGTCGCCGCTACGCACTTTTAGAGGTCGTACAACTGATATAGCTTGGGTTTTATCCTTTTCAATAGACAAAACCGCCGAGGCTTTGCGTTGTAGTTCTGAACCCAAATGCCCACGAATTTTAAGTCCACTTGGGGTAAGATGTAACACACAAACCACACAAGTTTGATACATTCCTGCCAAAGCATACAACTCCTCGATAATTTCGATGCTTTCAATTTCATTATTGACCGCACCGATTAAATCCGCAATACCATCAATGACCACCAAATGAATTCCTTCATACTGAAAATTAAAAATTTCTAAACTTTTACGAATAAGTTCCCATCGCTCTTTGCGAGGCACTTGTGTCAAACAATAGGCTTTGAGTTCGTCAGGCATTGTAGCGAGTTGGGCTCGTTTGAGCATTTTATCAATGTTTTGATACAACTGGTCTTGGGATTGTTCTGTGTCAAAAAATAACACGACCTTTCCTTTGGGACAAGATTTTACTTGTGTCCCCAAAGTATCTATTTTTGTAGCCGTAGATGGCGTTAATGCACCCGCCAAAAGTGCTGCCACAAAATGGCTTTTGCCTGTACCTTCGCCCCCTGTAATGCCCAACAAACTGCTTTGTAACCCAATGGGAATGGTGTCAATACTGATAAGCACCTCTTGTTTTGGGGGTGGATTTTTCCAATCAATTTCGCAGGTTTTTAATAAGGAAAGTGTCGTTTGAAATTCATTCTCAATCAATTGACTAAATAATTGTCGGAAATCTTGGGCAGCATATCCTTTCTGGAAATAATCCGTAATATCCTTATCTTTTTTGCTTCCTGAAAGCGGTAAGGTAAGCGATAACACGCCAAACTCTTTCAAACGCTCTTGCTGTTGTTGTGCTGCTTTTCTGCCCGTTTCATCTGTATCAAACAACAGTACCATATACCGAAAGCGTGAAGTTAATGTCCTGATAATCTCTTTGGGAATATGAGTGGTTTCACTATTAAAACAGATTGCTGAAAATCCGTGTGATACAAGGCTCAATACATCTTTTTCTCCCGAAGTGATAAACAACACATCTCCCTGTAAAGGTAACTTTTCCAAGCCAAAACAATAATCAGTTACAGCACCTCCATACAAAAACCGAATCTTTGAAAATGGACGATACACTTTTACACTTTTGGGGGATACATAGCCAAATATTGGTTCACCTTCCGAACAATGCAAGGTGTATGGTTTCCCTTTTTTATTGGTACTTGAAAAAGTTCGTAAAGAAACCACTTCGTATTTGTCTAAAAAAGAAGGTGTTATACCCGATTTTGCCCAAAAATCCAATTCTTTCTCTGTAAATGGTTTTATGACAATTTCATACGGAATTTTTTCATTTTTTGTATCTGCCATTTTTTGCTCATTTTCAATTTTTTCTGGCTTTTCTGTTTTTCCTATATCTTTAACAAAGGAGGTAACTTGCTGAGGGATAACTCTATGAGTTATGTTTTTATTCTCTAATTCCAAATTCAAATCACGGTTGATAATCTTTAAAATTTCCACAAAATCGGACACATTTCGACAATCCAATCTGTGTAAATAGCCCACCAAGAAAAAACAATCACCACTAAATGATTCATTACCAAAATCTTTCATCTTGTAAGTGCCTGAACGCTTGTCCTTGTAGATATTACAAGAAGCGTTTTTGTCATCATACAGCGGATTTTTAAAGTTTTTTCCTACCTGCCAATTGCCTTGCAGATAATAACGAAACACCTCCAAGCCTTCATCGGTACTATTTAAAATGTCTTGCTTTTTCAACATAACTTTTGGCTTTTTCGGTGAGCTCTTGTACATAAACATCAGTAGATTTTACCACATTGGCAGCCAACAATTTTTGAATGCTTCCCAAAGTGTAAAAATACTGACCGTAGATTTTGGAATAGGTAATCTCGCCATTCTTACGCATCCGCCAAAGCGTTTTTTCGCTCAAATGTAAATACTGACAAACCTCGTGCTGATTCAGCCACAATTCCTCCCAATGCGAAGTGTCTTTTTCTATGTGCGTACGAATGCTTTGTAACTGCTCCAAAATAGCTTTCCAAGCCGATTCTTCCAATGTGATTAAATTCATTGCCATATCGTTGATTTTATAGGGGCAAAGTTCCAATATGTCAAGAAAAGATTTTGCCAAGTACAACCCATTGATTGGTGCATTTTAATGTTTTTTAACGAAGTAGTTATAATTTACAGATAATCAATAATTTAATTTTATTGCATTAAACAATTCCCTCTAAAAAGAAAAAAAAGAAACAAAAAAAAACAATGAGCCTATATGGGCAAAAAGGGGTAATTTACACATTATTAGCGTGATTAAGGCATTTCAATTATTTTTTAAACACAGCTTATAGAGAAATTAATCAATTATTCAAGAATATGAATACATTTTTTTATGAGTTTCTCTTAAAAATAAGACAAGAGGAACAAAAGGTAAGTCTTTTACCTGAAAGTTGTGTAGAGGAATCATTGCAGATGATGTCCTTATTAAGCGATATGCTTAAAGAGCTGAAAACCTATGTCTTAGACAATGGGTTTGATTCACAAAACGAAGAAATTATATTCTTTCGTGATGTGAAACCTGTCGTACAGGGAAAGTGGTTGTTTTATCATCAGTTATATCAATGGGAAGCAGTAACTTCGGTATTACCCAAAGCACATCTCAAAGATTTTTTTGTTGAGCAGGAAAAGAAAATGGAAAAAGATTTTAAAACTTGTTTAAAGCAAAATCCTTTTTACAATTATTACCTCTCAGAGAATCATTCTTGGGATAACAGATACTTTGTAAGATACCAAATCAATGTGGATACCGAAGGACTACCTGAAAATATGTTGAATTTCGATATTGATTTTTCGACATATTACGATTTTTTGGTAGCTCAACTGCTTTGTAAAAAACAATTGGGTGAATATCTTTCCAATCGTATCGCCGAATTAGAGAATACTATTCAAGAAGTCGTTACTGATTTGGAATGGACTGCTACCAAAAATGATTTGATTGAACTTGTTTATGCCTCACAACAAATCAAAGCTATTTCGGATGGAAAAATGAGTATCAACAAAATCATTGCTGTTTTTGGTAAAATATTCAACATCAATTTAAAAGATAGTCATCACGCTTTCCACCGAATGAAAACACGTGCCAAATCAAGAACCGCTTTCTTAGATGAATTAAAAAAAGCATTGGAAGAATATATGGACAGGTAATCCGTTTTCAGAAGTAGGGTAATAGACTTACAAGAGGTCCCGTTTGAATTATTTTTAAACGGGACACCTTACTATTGCCCTATGAGCCAGCTGCGGTTGCAGGGGTGATTTAAAAATCA
>JAUNHN010000200.1 GCA_030523915.1 Capnocytophaga sp.
CTTGTATCATTAAAATTTTTTAGGACACAAATATCAATGCTTAATTCTTATTTCAATGTTACTCTTATTAGTTCCCCTGCCCAGAATTAAAAAGTATAGCAGAAAAAGAAGGGATAAGATCTATAGGAGTAAAGATGAAAAGAAATATTTCTCCCTTAAATGATCTTATTAGTTTATTTAATTTAATAATTCTTTTTATAAAGGAACGCCCTAATATCATTCATTGTAACACTCCAAAAGTATCTCTAATAGGATTGTTAGCTGGATATATAACAAGAGTCCCTAATAGAATTTATTACGTTCACGGATTAAGATACGAAGGAGGTAAAGGACTTAACAAAAAAATATTACTCAACTTAGAAAAATTTACCCTTTGGTTAGCCACAGATATTATAGCTGTTAGTTTTGGAACTAAACATAAAATAGAAAAAACTTTAACAAAAAAAAGAGTCAGTTTGATACATAACGGAAGTCCTAATGGAATGTCATTAACAACCCTACTTCTAATAATTATGATATAGCAAAAATTAAAAAAGATATAAACATATCAGAGGAAGATTTTATTTATGGTTTTGTTGGACGAATTGTCGGAGACAAAGGAGTAAATGAATTAATCTCTGCTTTTAAAAGATTAAATGATAAATACGTAAATATTAAATTAATTTTAGTGGGTGAATTTGAACACAAATTAGACCCTTTGAAAATGGAAACTTTAAAAGAAATTAAAGAAAACCCAAATATAATTGAATTAGGATACCAAACAGATGTAGCAAAATATTATTCAATAATGAACATTTTCGTATCCCCTTCCTATAGAGAAGGTTTTGGATTGACTCTTATAGAAGCAAATGTAGTAGGTCTCCCTGTTATAGCCTCTAAGATAATTGGATATTCTGAAATAGTTAAAGATGGTGTAAATGGATTTTTTGTCGAACCCTCTGATGAAGATAGTTTATTTCAAAAAATGGAGTGGGTTTATTTGAATAATGATTCTTAAAAAAATATGAAAGGTACCTGTATTTCTGAAATAAAAAGTAAATACAACCAAAACGATATACAAAAAGCAGCTATAGAATATTATAAAAAATACATCTAAAACACAAATTATTTCTATATTAAAACAACTATGGTAACAATTGCTATCCCTTTTTACAACGCAGAGCAATATTTAAGCTTCGCCATTGATTCTGTTATTGCACAAACTTATTCCAATTGGCAACTTCTATTAGTAGATGATGGCTCCAAGGACAACTCCCTCAAAATAGCACAAGAATACGCCCAAAAAGACAATCGTATTACTGTTTTTTCCGATGGAGAGAATAAGAATTTAGGATTTCGCCTTAACCAAATCCCTTCTTTGGTAAATACAAAATACTTAGCAAGAATGGATGCTGATGACATAATGCATCCTAAACGATTAGAAAAACAAATACAAGTATTAGAGAAACACCCTGATATTGATGTGTTAGGCTCTAACGCTTACACCATAGACAAAGACAATTATGTAATCGGATTAAGAAGTAAAATAGCAAAAGCTAATCAATTACAGTGTGTTAAAGGATTTATTCACCCTACTATCATAGCAAAAGCCGAATGGTTTAGAAACAACCCTTACGACATGAATGCCGTCAGAATTGAAGATGCCGAGTTGTGGTATCGAACTTCTAATAAATATAATTTCGTAAAACTTTGTGACCCTTTACTATTTTATAGAGAAATAGGTAATAACTATTATAAAAAATATATCCTCGCTAACACTAGCAAACAGTATATCTTACAAAAGTACAATAATGATCCTCATTGGAAAAACTATTTTATTTCTAACACAATTAAAAGTATTATTTATCACATTTTTAATCTCTTAGGATTAGAGCAAGTTTTAGTAAACAAAAGAAATGAAGTTTTGTATAAAGAAAAAATGTCTATAGATAAATATATTTAATTTATTCTATGAAACTCTCCATCATTATACCCGTGTATAACACAGAAGAATATCTTGAGGAATGTGTTCTGAGCTTTTTGAGCAACACATTCCTCCGGACGATTTTGAAATTATTGTTGCTGATGATGGCTCTAAAGAAAACCACAAAATAATAATAGACCAATTTAATGACAATAGAATACATTTCCATCGATTTGACAAAAATAAAGGGCGTCCCGTCGCAAGGCAAAAAACATTTGAATTAATGCGGGGTGATTATTATGCTTTTTTAGACGCTGGTGATTGCTACGAAAATAACTTTTTAGAGAATGCTATCAATTTTTTATCAAAAGGCAATTTACTTGGGGTATCACAGACAATGAAAATAGTATACAAGAATAAAACTTTTTATACTCATTATAAAGAAGAAAAAGCTATCGACATAAAATCGCCTGACTATCAAAGAATGGGATTTGCCCCTACAATAATTAAAGCTGAAATTTGTAAAAATTATACCTTTGACCCTTCACTAAAATATTCACAAGACAGACATTTTTTAAACTATTTAGCAGCTAATAATGAAGGAAAAATAATGTTACTTAATACAACAGGCTATATTTACAATCAAGGTAATGATAACATAAAAGTATCCACTACTTTTAAAAAATACCGTTACGATAGTTTACGTCTATTTAAGGAAGGTAAAATTTAAAAGCAGGTATTCGTTATGTACAAGCATTTATAGGAGCCTCTATCCATTTATTATTTGGATATGAAAAAATCTTCGATATGAGATACGGAAAAAATCGTAAAAGCTAATACAAAATTTTGTATTAATTCAAACTAATATTAAACTTGTTTAAACTTTTTTCAAGAATTTAACAATCAACCCTAAATATAACATTGCACACCAAGTTGTATTTAGGGTTTCGTATCTCA
>JAUNHN010000031.1 GCA_030523915.1 Capnocytophaga sp.
ACTTTTTGAATTTGCAACTTCCTCTCTTACAGACAAATACTCTTTTAGTGATTTTTCTAATTCTGGCAACATCGGAATGATGCGTTCTTTATTGCGTTTGCCTAATACTTTTAATTGATGCAAACTGAAATCAAGGTCATTTAACTTCAAATTGATTAGTTCGGAACGCCGTATGCCTGTGCTATACAACATTTCAATAATGGTAAAGTTGCGAATTTCTTCAAAAGAATCCTTATTTTCAAATAGTTGCAACGTTTTTTCTATCTCATCACCTGAAAAAGGAAGTTTCATTGTTTTTTCTACCTTTAATGTGGGAATGCCTTTTTCAAACGGACTTACTTCTATCTGATTTGATTTTTTTAAAAAAGAATAATAAGTTTTGAGTGCGGCTAACTTCCGATTGATAGTTTTGAAAGTGAGATTTTGTTTAGATAAATCTATAATCCATTTCTTAACATCTTGTTGCTGAGCTACTTCGATTTGAAAATCGGTATTTTGATGTGATTCTTTTAAAAAACTTTCAAATGAGTTAAGGTCGTGCTTATACGCTTCCATCGTATGTGTGGAATAATTTCGCTCCATAGCGAGATAGTTTATGAAAGCAGTAATTGACATCGGTTTTTACTAAAAATTATCGTTAGCTAATTTCCACATTATTAGGTAAGAAGCTCGGGTGATTTCCACGATTTTATCCCAATTCAAGCGGTCAAAATGGTCGGTAGGTTTGTGATAATCAGTATGCCCGTCGGTATGAAACCAAACGATAGGGATTTTGTGTTTTGCAAACGAGGCGTTATCGCTTCCTCCGACAGGATTGTCCCAAGCTCGGTAATCGGGTTGTAAATCCAATTGATAGTTTTTCACATCTTTTTTAAGCCACGTTTCAAAAATTGGGTGCGAAGCTGTATAAAAATACACAAAATGATTGGGTTCGGCAGGGCGATTATTACGCCCAATCATATCATAATTAAGATAGGCTTTGATATGATTTCGGAAAGTACATTTATCCGTAAAATACTGAGAACCAAGCAACCCACGTTCTTCTCCGTCCCAAAAAGCAAAAATAATGGTTCGCTGAGGCTGTTCACCAGATTCTTTGAAAGCCTTTGCTAATTGTAACACTGCCGACACCCCCGAAGCATTGTCGTCTGCACCATTATATATATTATCTCCTACAAGGTTCTTTTCGATACCCAAATGGTCAAAATGAGCTCCTACGATAACGTATTCATTTTCCTTTTTTCCGCGTATCATTCCCAGTACATTCGCCATTTCCAAACGTAAATACAAGTTTTTTTGCAAACGTGTTACTACCGAATCCGTAACCGTATAGCGTTTGGGTTCAGTAGCCGAATTTTCAGGTCGATAAGCAGAAAAATGTTGTAGATAACCTTCTGAAAATAAAGGTTCTATCCCATATTGTTTGAGTTGTGAAATGATGTACCGCTGGGCAATGCGTCCGCCTCGAAACCCCGATTCACGCCCCTCCAAAAGGTCGTCTGCCAAAAACTGAATGTGAGCTTCGGCATTTTTACGGTCAATGGTTTGAAATCCTTTTTGTAAGGTTTTTTGGGCGTTGGCACTCAGTGCGATAAATAGTATTATGATAAAGGTAATATGTTTCATAGTTTTATTTATTTCACGCTGATAATTTGTGTTTATTTGTGTTCATTCGTGATTAAATTTAACCACGAATTTTTTCAGTTTAAGAAAACGTATTTAACTAAAAATCGCATCTTCTGTAAATGAAAATCCGTTGAGCAAGTCGCTGGTTTTCATTCGTTTTTTACCAGGGATTTGTAATTCTAATATATTGATAAACCCTTGTTTTACAGCTACATAAATTTCTTTTTTAACGATTTTCACTTTCCCAAACGGAAGATTGTGTTGCTCTTCTTTGAAAATAGCATCGTAGATTTTGATGTTCAGTTCTGTTGCGTTTTGGTGCAAAAGTGTCCAAGCGGTTGGGTACGGACTCATTCCGCGTATCAACCTTTCTATGACAATTCCGTCCATTTGCCAATTGATTTTGCATGTGTCTTTAAAAATTTTCGGAGCTTCGGCAAATGCTTCATTCATAGGCTGTTGTACTGATTTACACATTCCGTTTTCGATAGCATCAACCGTTTTCAGTACCAAATCTGCTCCTTGTGTCATCAGTTTATCGTGCAATGAACCTGCGGTTTCTCGATCTGAAATGGGAGTTTCGGTTTGCATAATCATCGCTCCAGTATCTATTTTTTCGTCAATGAAAAACGTAGTAACCCCCGTTTTTTGCTCTCCGTTAATGATTGCCCAGTTAATCGGAGCCGAACCTCTGTAATGTGGTAATAATGAGGCGTGTAGGTTAAAAGTTCCGTATTTTGGGAGTTGCCACACTATCTTCGGAAGCATCCGAAAAGCGACCACTATTTGTAAATCAGGAGCTAAGGCTTTTAACGCATTAACAAAGTCCTCATCTTTCAAATTAGTAGGCTGAAAAACAGGAATTTGCTGACTTTCGGCGTATGTTTTTACGGGTGATGCTTGTAGTTTTTGCCCACGACCAGCAGGTTTATCGGCAATGGTAACTACTCCCACTACATTATATTGATTTTCAACCAATTGCTTTAAAGTTTCCAAAGCAAAATCTGGCGTACCCATAAATATGATTCTTAGATTTTTCATCGATATATTTTCTCTATATAATAAAAATTGTAAAACTTGGCTTGATTCCCCAAATAACTATTTTTCGCAAAAATAATATTTTTTTATTGAATTAATTATTTGTTTAAATATTTATTTTTCTTTATTTTTGCAAATAAAACATTTAGATTTATGGAAATTTACGAAAAAATAAATGAAACCGCACGTATTATCCAATCTTACATCTCGGAACACACTCCTGAATTTGCTGTTATTTTAGGCTCGGGACTTAGTAAATTACAAGACGAGGTGGAAGTTATTTCTGAAATAAAATACTCAAACATTCCTAACTTTCCCAAATCAACCGTAGCGGGACACACAGGCAAATTGATTTATGGAAAAATCGAAAATCGTTATGTGCTAATGATGTCGGGACGTGTACATTATTACGAAGGATATTCGATGCAGGAAGTTACTTTTCCCATTCGAGTTTTTCACAAATTAGGCATCAAAAGGCTTATCCTTTCCAATGCTTCTGGCGGAGTAAATCCTAATTTCTCTATCGGTGATATTATGATTATTCGCGACCATATCAATATGTTCCCAGAACATCCGCTTCGAGGTAAAAATCTGGATGAGTTTGGAGTTCGCTTCCCTGATATGAGCAAACCTTATTGTCTTGAAATGATTGCTGAATTAGAAAAAATAGCTCAAAATCATAACATTAAACTACAAAAAGGAGTGTATGTAGGATTACAAGGACCTACTTTTGAAACCCCTGCCGAATATGGCATGGTTCGTATTTTGGGAGGAGATGCTGTAGGAATGAGTACCGTTCCTGAAACTATCGTAGCACGACACCAAAATATGGAAGTATGTGCCCTTTCTATCATAACTGACTTAGGAGGTCCCGATATTTCACCCAATGTATCACACGAAGAAGTTCTAAATGCAGCCAATAAAGCTATGCCGAGCGTTATTCTATTGGTAAAAAATCTTATAAAAAATTATAGATAAACACTATCTTTTCTTAAAAAAACTCTGACAAAATATAAAATTTCATAATATTTCGTCAGAGTTTCATTTTTAACTTTTCCTTAGTAAAAAAACTACATCTTTTCTCTTATTTTTGCCCGTGGATGAGATGATTAAATGATGAATAGATTACTACTTTTTTTACTCCCTACACTTTTTTTAGTTTCTTGCAAAAATACTAAAAATAGTGATTATACTTTTTTAAAAGGATTTTTTCCAAATGCAAAAGACTCTTTGGTTGTTCTGTATCAAAATGATAAACCTATTGATACAATGGCGTTTAACAAGGATAAAAAAGTTTTGTTTAAACTAAAAATCGATAAGGTAAATTTATATCATTTTGAAATAGATAACAACTACCAGTACGTATATTTAGAACCTAAGGATAGTTTAGTTGTTTTTGCTAACACATCGAATTTCATGCAAACAATAACTTTTTCTGGTAAAGGAGCTCCTATCAATAACTTCATCACACAACAATTCAATAATATCGAAAAAGAAGAAAGTTCATTAAGAAAGTTAAGTATTTTATTTCCAAATGAATACAAACGAAAGATAGATTCGGTACGCCATTTAAAAACTCAAGAATATAATCTTTTTCTTAAAAATAATCCTACGCTTTCTGAAAGTGCAAAGGATATTGCTCTGGTAAGTTCAACTTTTCCTATTTACAAAGAAATGGAATCTTATCCATTTGTATATCAAAGAAATACACAACATTCTGTAATCAATTTACTTCCTCCTAATTTTCACGATTATCGTAAAAATATTAATTTCAATAATCTGTCGTTGGAATATTTTCGTCCTTACTATAATTATATGATTATGTTTATCAATAATTTAGCCTTCAAAAAATATACTGTAGAAGGTAATTACAAGGACATCAATAAGGAAGAGCAATTTCACCTGAACAAAATAAAAATAATAGATAGTATCTTTCCTGCAGGAAGCCTAAGAGATAATCTGTACAGAAATGCTGCCTACGCCTATGTATTTAATATTCAAAACAATAAGGAATGTGAATGCTATATTGAAGAATTTAATAAATACAACGAAAATAACATACACAAAGCTGAATTGGACGATTTTTTCAAAAGTACCCTTGCCTTACAAGAAGGAAGTATTCCGCCTGATTTTGAAATAATTGACCTTGAAGGAAATCATCTTACATTGTCCAAAATTGTAAAACCTGAAATAACTATTTACTATTTTTGGTCTGTAAATCAGCCTGATATGTCTAATTTAATTCTCAATCGAATATTACAACTCAAAACACTTTTCCCAGAAGTGCGTTTTGTGGGCATTGATGTAGGGCAAAATATTACTGAATGGTGCGAACAAGCTCCTTCCTCTATAAAAGATATAGAGCAATATCACGCTACGAACTTTACGGATTTATCACGCAAATTTCTTATCAATAATATCAGTAAAGCTGTTATTTTAGGTAAAGATACACGTATTATTTCGGCTTTTGAGAGTATATTTAGCCCCAGTTTAGAGAAAATAATTTTGAAAAATTAAATTTACAATTACAAGCACTTGTTTTTTACGAAATTTTAAATATTTTTGTAAGAAAAATCAATTCTTCGTTATGCTTGTAAAAATATACGGAAGTGCCGTTTTTGGTGTAGAAGCAACCACTATCACTATTGAAGTTAATATTGATAAAGGTGTAGGGTATCATTTGGTAGGCTTACCTGATATTGCTATTAAAGAAAGTAGCTACCGTATAGGGGCGGCATTACAAAATAATGGCTATAAAATACCTGGTAAAAAAATCACCATCAATATGGCTCCTGCCGATATGCGTAAAGAGGGTTCTGCCTATGATTTGAGTTTTGCTATCGGGATATTGGCTGCCAACGGACAGATAAACTCCGATGAATTAGATAAATACATCATAATGGGCGAACTATCGTTAGACGGAAGCCTTCAGCCTATAAAAGGAGCTTTACCCATAGCCATTCAAGCTCGAAAAGAAAAATTCAAAGGTTTTATTCTTCCGAAGCAAAATGCCAAAGAAGCTGCCATTGTGGATAACTTAGAGGTTTATGGTGTGGAGAATATCAAAGACGTGATTGATTTTTTTAACGGAGAAAAACAACTCGAAAAAACGGAAATAGACACTCGCAACGAATTTTACAAGAATTTAGAATTTCCTGAATTTGATTTTGCTGATGTAAAAGGACAAGAGTCTATCAAACGTTGTATGGAAATTGCTGCTGCTGGCGGTCATAATATCATTCTGATAGGACCTCCAGGGTCTGGAAAAACGATGCTTGCCAAGCGTTTACCCAGTATTCTGCCCCCGATGACTTTACATGAAGCTCTCGAAACAACCAAGATACACAGCGTAGTAGGTCGGATTAAAGACAGTGGATTGATGAGCCATCGTCCTTTCAGAAGTCCGCATCACACCATTTCTGATGTAGCTTTGGTAGGAGGTGGCACGTACCCACAACCTGGGGAAATATCATTGGCTCACAATGGAGTGCTATTCCTTGACGAACTTCCAGAATTTAAACGAACCGTATTAGAAGTAATGCGACAACCGTTAGAAGACCGAGAAGTTACCATCTCACGAGCCAAATTTTCGGTTACTTATCCTGCCTCGTTTATGTTAGTAGCTAGTATGAATCCAAGTCCTGGAGGATATTTCAATAATGCTGATGCTCCTGTAACCTCTACCCCTGCCGAAATGCAACGATACTTGAGCAAAATATCAGGACCTTTATTAGACCGAATTGATATTCATATCGAAGTAAATCCCGTTCCTTTCGATAAATTATCAGATGAACGAAAATCCGAAAGTAGCAATATCATCCGTGAACGTGTAATAAAAGCTCGCAACATCCAAACCGAACGTTTTAAAGAATACGAACATATTCATTACAACGCCCAAATGAACACTAAACAAATCCGAAAGTATTGCAAACTCAATGAGAGTTCATTAGAACTTTTAAAAAATGCGATGATACGTCTAAATCTTTCGGCACGAGCCTATGACCGTATTCTAAAAGTAGCACGTACAATAGCTGACTTGGAGCAATCCGAAAACGTAGAACAACATCATATAGGGGAAGCCATCTAGTACCGAAGTTTGGACAGAGAAGGTTGGTTTGGCAAATAACAAACTGATTATCAATTATAAAACACTATATATATGAAATCTTTATTTTCTATTATTACTTTCGTAACTTTGCTTTGTTTTGCTTGTACCCCAAGCAAAGAACTTACTGTAGGGCAAGCCGAAGATTTAATTGCTACTCATTTAGAAAAATATCCTTTGTTTGAAAAAGGCAAATTTGACACAGATAAACAACGCCTCGAATATGCAAAAAACAAAGAACTCATCGAAGCTATTCAAAACCTTATTGATGAAGGCTTTATCGAGGTTAACAATGAAAAAGTCCGCAAAAAATGGTTTTCCAAGGACAGCGTTTATATCATAGAACCAACCATTACGAAAAAGGCTTTACCCTATGTAATAAGTCATAACAGAAATAGTTCTATGGTAAAAACCATTTTGTACAAACTCAATGAAAAAGAGATTGTTATAGAAAAAAACAATGAAAAAACAGCCATTTGCAAAGTAGTTTTGGACAAAGAAAAAACACCATTTTATTATTTCGGAAAAGACCCTAACCCAAAATCGGACTTTATTACACAAAAATTCAAATTCAAGTACGACGAAAATACGGGTTGGAAAATCGTAAAATAAGAAAATAATATGAAAAATTTGACGATTTTAGCGTTATTCCAAGCCTTATCAAGTGTAATTTCAAGCATTTTGATTTCAAATATGTCATTTGTAGGACGAATAGGCATCAGTACAGCATATCGGCAGTATCTTATTTTTAAAGTTTGGTGGAAAACGGCTTTGGTTTTGTTCGCTATACAGCTGATTATCATTTTAGTTTTGTTCTTTTCAAAAAAAATAGGCAAAATTATTCCTATTTTACTATTTGTTGCAGGTATTTTGGGAACTTATTTTACTTATATTGATTTTACCACGACCAGCCACAAAATGATGAAAATTGAATTTCATTCTGGATTTTATTTATTTTGGGCGAGTTGGCTGATAAGTTGCTTGTATTTTCTTTTTTTGCGGAAATACAAAACTACTGATAATAAACTCATTATAGATGAAAACATCAAATCTCAGCAAGAAAATTTTGTTCAAAATAAAAATCAGTAACATTTATTATAATATTTTCCATATAATTTAAAAACGTATGAAGCTACCCGCTATCAAACTTGCACAACACATCATCAACGCTTGTAAGGCGAAAAATATAAAAAATATAGTCATTTCACCAGGTTCACGAAATGCACCTCTTACGATAGGCTTTTCTAACGATTCTTTTTTTACCTGTTATAGTATTGTCGATGAGCGTTGTGCGGCTTTTTTCGCTTTGGGAATTGCTCAGCAAAAGATGTATCCTGTGGCGGTGGTCTGTACATCGGGTTCAGCATTATTGAATTATTATCCTGCTGTAAGTGAGGCTTTTTATAGTAATATTCCTCTGGTGGTTATCTCGGCTGACCGCCCTTCGGACAAAATTGATATCGGTGATGGGCAAACTATACGCCAACGTAACGTCTTCGCAAATCACAGCGGTTATAATGCTAATTTGTCTGACAATGATTGGGACGAAAAAAGTAATATTTATGAACTGAATAAAGCATTAAATACGTCCATTGAAGAGCGATTGCCCGTACATATCAATGCTCCGTTTGAAGAACCGCTCTATACAACCACAGAAGAAATCTTTTCATTTGAAAATATTCCTGCTAAAAAGAAAAAAAACTATATAAATCCAGAAAAACATCGTTATTTCATCGAAAATTGGAATAAAACTACTAAAAAAATGGTATTAGTTGGAGTTTTAGCTCCAAATAGTTTGGAAGAAAAATTTATTGAGTGGTTAGCAAAAGACCCATCTGTTTTGGTTTTAACCGAAACTACTTCTAATTTGCATCACGATAAATTCATTCCGTATATAGATAAATTACTGACTTTCACTGAGAAAGACGACCAATTAAAGGAAGAGCTTCGCCCTGAGTTGTTAGTTACTTTCGGCGGATTAGTAGTTTCTAAAAAAATAAAACAATTTTTACGAACTCTCCAACCGCAATTTCACTATCACATTGATTTATACAAAGGATACGATTCTTATTTTTGCCTAACAAATCATTTCCAAACAGATATTAATTTCTTTTTAGAAACCTCATTGCCTTATTTGAAACAAAACGCTTCGGAATACCAACATAAATGGCTCAAAATCAATGAAAAAATACATCAAAAACATTTGGAATACATTGCGGGAATTTCGTATTCAGATTTGAAAATATACAAACAAATTTTCAGTCAAATTCCTGAAAATTACACGTTGCAGCTTAGCAATAGTTCTACAGTCAGATATGCTCAGCTTTTTAAATTGCACTTTTCTTGGAAAATATTTTGTAACAGAGGAACAAGTGGCATCGACGGAAGTGTTTCCACAGCCATAGGCTCGGCGGTTGGGAGTTCTTCTCCTACCTTATTGATTACAGGCGATTTAAGTTTTTTTTACGACAGCAATGCCCTCTGGAATGCGTACGTACCGAAAGACTTTCGTATCTTGCTGATTAACAATCAAGGAGGAGGGATTTTTAGAATTTTACCAGGGGACAAAACCGACCAAAACTTTGAAACGTATTTTGAAACTCCGCATCAGCTTACCGCTAAGCATCTTTGCCAAATGTACAACTGGGAGTACGCCCAAACTTCTACATTGGAGGAGTTGCAGACCAATTTATCTTCATTTTTTGAGGAATCGACACGTCCGAGACTGTTGGAAATACACACTCCACGACTGGAGAACGATAAAGTTTTGTTAAATTACTTTCAGTTCTTAAAAAAATAGTGTAGTTTTACACATTATTTAATATTAAAACATAATAATATGAGCAAAAGAGACGAATTAATTGAATTGTATGCCAAAGATTTAAAAGAAAAATGTGGAGTTACTCCTGATTTAGATTTCTTGAAAAAAGTTACTATCGGGCTAGGCCCATCGATTTACAACACTGATACAGCAACTGTAGCTGGTTCTGACAAAACTGAATTAGACCGCGTAAAACAAAATTTTTTGATTAAAAAATTAGGTTTGGCAGATGGTCCAGAATTAGATAAAGCCATAGCTTCTGTCATAGAAACGTATGGAAAATCAAACAGAAATAAGTATCGTGCGGTAGTTTATTATCTATTAGCAAAACATTTCAAAAAAGAAAGCGTTTATAACAAATAATCGCTAAAAAAGATTCAAAATCTAAAAAAGCTGCCCAAAAAGGACAGCTTTTTTCATTTATATACGTAAAAGAAATTTTGATTATACACAAACCTATTTTTGCTTCATTTTACAAATAATAATTTCTGTTTTATTCTATTTTACTTCCCTCCTTTTCATCAGTAGGAATATCCTCTGAATGAGGTGTTTGCTCCGAAACTGAAACCGCTTTTTTTTCAATATTGGACAGATATTTCACTTTTTTGTACCATTGTGGTATTTTGGGCAAATCGTCTCCTAATAAATATCCCCAAGGATTAAGCGAAGGGATATTATCAAAAATTACTTTTAAAATAGCTATTATCGGTATTGCTAAAAACATCCCTCCTACTCCTGCAAGACTTCCTCCCACAAGAATCCCAATAATAGACGCAAACGCATTAATCTCAACCTTTGAACTAACCACTAACGGAACTAATACATTATTATCTATAATCTGAACTATCACAGTAACTATAATCACACCAAGTATCAGGCTAAGGTCAGGCGAACCCGATAGTGTAGCAAATATCGTTATCAAACACGCCAACAAGTTACCTAAATAAGGAATAAGCCCCAATATCCCTGTTATAACGCCTAACAGAATGGCATTTTGAACCCCTACAATAGAAAGCCCTATGGCTGTCAATGTCGCTATACTTACCACCTGCAAACAGATTCCTATCAAATAGCTCTGAACAGCTGTTTTTATACTATATAGTATATTTTTCAGACGTTGTTGGTCGCCCTCTCCTACCGCTTTAGAAAGGAATGTAATAAGATGATTCTGATAAAGTAAAAACAAAAACACATAAATAGGTATCATCGCCATACTCATAATTATATCCGAAAAAGACATTAAAAACCCAGTAATAAACCCCGTAAAGGACGATTTTGACTCTTCCTTAACCATATTTATATGCTCAGATTGTTCCATTTTACTAATACCAAAAAAATCAGTAACAAAACGCTGCAAATTCGCCCAATGCGTTTTAACATTTCGTTCTATGGCTTCTGTATTACTTGCTATTGAACTGATTTCCACCGAAATAAAAATTAAAATTCCCAATATCAATACCACAAAAAGAACAATCGTAATCAATGCCGAAATCGTATTAGGCAAACGACATTTTCTGTAAAAAAACAGATTAATAGGACGCAATAAAATAGCAAATAAAAGAGCCATAATAATAGGTATTATGATTGCTTTGCCCAAATAAAAAATCAAAAAAATAAGTACAATTCCCAATAAGGTTATTGCCAAACGTGCATAAAAAGGAAAAGAGATTGTTTTCATAAGCAATTTTTTGATTAAATAAAATATATTTTGACCAAAAATATAAAATTATTCCAAAAAAACTTCTCTCACATCGCAAAACATATAATCCAAAATATTCACTCTCTATATAAAATATTGATTTTCAACATTATATACAAAAAAAAAAAAAAAAAAGACTTCAAAATACTTTTTTTGAAAAAAAATCACGAAAACGTTTTTTTATTCAAAAAAAATCGTACCTTTGAGCAGGAATCATTTAATAAAATGCAACCAAAATGAAACATTTTTTTATTTCGCTATTGGCGTTTGCTACATTGCAAACCATAGCACAGGAAAAGGTAGATTCATTACGAATCGAAAAAGGAAAAAAAGCTCACAACACGGAAGAAAATCGCAATGTGATGCTGAACGCGTCGTCCAACTCAGGACCTCGTGAAGTGAACATAGGGCTACCATCGTCTGTTGGTGGCATAACCGTTTTGGAAAACGACCTTCCCGTAGTATATTATTTTTGGCCCGAATTGCCTACGCGTACGTGGCGTCCGTCTCAGAGCCTTAATATGCGAGGACTTATTTCGGTGGGCGAATCGGCATTAACTATCGGCGATTTTGGCTACGCAGTTAATACATACACCAAAGTAGGAGGCGATAAAACGGAACTTGCAGGTACGCTCAAAGCCAATCACCACGGATATTATCTGGGAGATGTTAATTTTTCTGGAAGAATAAAAAGTAGTAATTGGTATTATAGCGTAGGTGCATTGGTAACGGGAGACCCTGGTGAGGCAAAACACAAGGGCAGTAAATTGATTGACGATACGCAGATTTTCCGTGGAGTGCTTAGCTACAAGTCGGGCGATGTTTGGGACGCTAATTTGAGTTACAAATACGCTCGTTCGCGAATGATTGGGCATTACGCTCCGTTTATTTACCACATTGATGGTTCGGTATCGGAATATAATGGGATTGGGATTGGTACGGACTCGTATATGCTTCGTTCGGGAGAAATTAACTTGAAAAATATTTTGACAGGAGAGGCTTATACATTTGATTATGACGGACGCAATTCGGAACTTTGGTCAAGTTCGCATAACATTGACTTTTTCGGGGGCGTTGCTTTGGGAAATGATTGGAAATTTAAGTATTCTAACCGATTTCATTTAGGGAAATCATCGGCTTTTCTTCCGCTTTTGGTTGGGGCAAGTCTCAGAGGTACAACAGGTTATACGTATGTAGATGACGGAACTCCTTACACGGGAGAATATGTACAACAAATGTTGGCTGTACTGGCACCTCGTACCAAAACCACCACTTGGCAATCGCGTTTTTGGACAGAGAAAAAAACCGATGCTCATAATTGGCGTATCGGTTTCTTAGGGCAATATTATAAAGTAGATAACTACCGCCAAGACCGTGCTTTCTTGTTCCATTCCGTAGAAGTACAACCGCGATTATTACTCAGAAATGGCGATACTGACCCGTTCTTTAATTACAACGCTGGGGGCGAATATCACAATGGCTATGAAACTAAAATGAGTATCTATGCGTCTGATACTTGGAATGCAACGCCTTGGCTTGATTTATCATACGGAGCAAATTTCCAATACCAAAAACTAAAAGGTCAATATAGCTTACAGCCTCGCGTACCGAATGTAATTCTTAACCAATTCACGGATTTTGACCATAATTGGTTTCATATCAATGCCGATGTGAAAGCGGTCGTAAAACTTACTTCGCAATTTGGGCTAATCGGTAATTTCACTTATCAAGAAAAACACGGGCAGTTAGAAAACTATTCAGGGGCTTATACGCCTAATTTTGCAAAAACCAAAACGCCGTATATCGCTGGGGGAGTTTATTTTAATAGCGATTGGGTAAGCCTTGTTTCGCAAGTATCTACTTTAACACGAAACAATTATCAGACCCGTTTGAACCTTACTGACCGCACCACAGGAAGTACCCTTGTAGAATCGGTTCAGTATGACATCAAAACACTGGGCTGGACAACCGATATGGTATTGAAACCTTTTAAAAACTTCCAACTACATTATTTGCTTACTTTGCAAAACCCAACATACAATAATTATAGTTTCATCAATCCGCATAATACCTCAGAAACAATTAGTTACAACGGAAATGTCGTAATGGGAATTTCAAAAGTACTTATGGAAATAGACCCTTCGTATAGCATTGGTAAATTCCGTTTCGGAATGAACTTCCGTTATTTTAGTAAACAATATGTGAGTTTGACCAATCAGTTTTTCATAGAACCGCGTTGGGAATCATTCTTTACTTCTTCGTACCAAATCAACAAAAACTTGAATTTTGGTTTCAATGTAGTAAACATATTCAACCAAACGGGAGCTTCAACAAGTATTGCCGCTTCGGAACTTCCTTATACCAACATTCAAGATGCCGAAGGAAGATTACAAACAGGTTCATACATTCGTCCTTTAACATTTGAATTCCAGTTAGGATTTAAGTTTTAAATTCAAAATGTAATGCCAAATTTTGTGTAAAAATTATTAACGCTTCGACTTCTCTCAACGAGACAAACGTTATGTCAGTCTGAGCGAAGTCGAAGACTATCATTCCAATAATTTTAATACCTAAAATATTGAAATTAAACTAAAAATCAAAAAAAATGAAAGCAAAATATATCATTTTCAGTATAAGCCTTTGTATGTCGTTTTCGGCAATGGCACAAGAAGGCGTTCAATATGTAACCAATAAAAATGGGGCTACATTAGGGTACAGCACACAATCGGGTGTGAAAATAATAACGCAAGGAGGCAAAAAATTTAAAGACCTCAACAAAAACGGAAAACTTGACAAGTACGAAGATTGGCGACTTTCAGTAGATGAAAGAGCCAAAGACCTCGCCTCACAAATGTCCATAGAACAAATCGCAGGGCTGATGCTTTACAGCGGACACCAATCCGTTCCTGCTGCTTCCGAAGGATATCGAAAAGGAACTTATGACGGAAAAATTTTCGCCGAAACCAATGTAAAAAATTCAGCTCTTACCGACCAACAGAAAACCTTTTTGGACAAAGATAATGTACGCCACGTGCTTATCACCCAAGTTTCTTCTCCGAAGGAAGCCGCCGAATGGACGAACAATATGCAACGCCTTACCGAAAGCCTTCCGCTGGGTATTCCTGTGAATATTTCGTCTGACCCTCGCCATACTACTTTGGTAACTGCCGAATATAATGCAGGAGCAGGAGGAAGCATTTCGCTTTGGCCAGACGGATTGGCAATGTCGGCGACTTTTGACCCTTCCGTAGTGGAAAAATTCGGTAAAATAGCTGCCAAAGAATATCGTGCAATGGGGATTACTACCGCTCTTTCGCCACAAATTGACTTAGGAACAGACCCACGTTGGAACAGAATGGTTTTCACCTTTGGCGAATCGCCCGAACTTTCAACCGATATGGCTCGTGCCTACATTGACGGATTCCAAACTTCCACAGGAAAAGCCGAAATAAAAGACGGTTGGGGCTACGAAAGCGTAAATGCAATGAGTAAGCATTGGCCCGGTGGAGGTAGTGGCGAAGGCGGACGCGATGCCCATTTCGCCTATGGGAAATATGCCGTTTTCCCTAGAAATAATCTAAATACGATTATGAAACCCTTTACCGAAGGAGCTTTCAAACTCAACGGAAAAACGAAAACTACCGCAGCCATAATGCCTTACTATACTATTTCGTTTAATCAAGATAAAACCTATAACGAAAATGTAGGCAACGGATTCAGCAAATATATGGTAACGGATTTGCTTCGCAACAAATACAAATTTGATGGTGTAGTTTGTACCGATTGGCTTATCATCGGTAAAGAACCTCCTACACCTGGTGGTTTTGCAGGAAAACCTTGGGGTGTGGAAGATTTGGACTTGCCTCAGTTGCACTACAAAGCCTTAATGGCTGGGGTTGACCAATTTGGCGGAAATAATGTTGCTGCTCCTGTGGTGGAAGCCTACAATATTGGGGTGAAAGAACACGGAGAGAAAGCGATGAGAGACCGTTTCGAGCAATCGGCGGTACGGTTGCTTCGTAACTTTTTCCGTATAGGACTCTTTGAAAATCCGTACTTAAATCCAGACGAATCAGCCAAAATTGTAGGAAATCCTGAGTTTATGAAAGCAGGTTATGAGGCTCAGCTCAAATCTATCATTATGCTTAAAAACAAAGGAAATGTATTGCCTATCAGCAATAAAAAAACAGTTTATATTCCCAAAATTTATAACGAACCACAACGCAACTGGTGGGGCGTTTATACTCCAGGTAATGTAAGCGACCCTTTGAACATCGAAAATGTTAAAAAATATTTCAATGTTACGGACGACCCTAACAAAGCCGACCTTGCTATCGTTTTCGTGAAAAGCCCCACAAATAATCACCCAGGGTATAGCGATGATGATATGAAAGAAGGCGGAAACGGCTATCTTCCTATCTCATTGCAATACAACACTTATACCGCCGAACACGCTCGAGAACACAGCATTGCTGCTGGCGATAAAGTGATTGCCCCACAGATAAAAGACCGTTCGTACAAAGGAAAAACGAACAACGCTTCCAACATCACCGACCTTTTCAACATCATTGAAACCAAAGAAAAAATGAAAGGCAAACCTGTAATTGTTTCTGTTACAGCCTCTCGCCCAATGGTTTTCCACGAATTTGAAACAAAAGTAGATGGAATTTTGTTGAACTTCGGAACTTCGGAACAAGCTCTTTTGGAAATTCTGTCAGGAAAAGTGGAACCTTCTGGTTTATTGCCTACACAAATGCCCAAAGATATGAAAACGGTAGAACTTCAAAAAGAAGATGTGCCGTTTGATATGGAATGCCACAAAGACAGCGAAGGCAATGTGTATGATTTTGGTTTCGGACTGAATTGGAAAGGTGTTATCAAAGACGCACGAACTGCAAAATACAAAAAATAATTGAGTTCTTCGTTTATTTTTACACACTATACAATACATAAAATCAGATAGTTATATAGATTTTAAAAGAATAATTTCAAAAAGTACAGAAATCAAAACAATTAAAATATAACGATGAACAAAATAATTTTATATTTAACAATACTATTCATTGGGAATATGTACGCACAGACATTTTCGTTTGAAGGGAAAACCTTTCAGGCGGTTAATGCAACAGCTTCAGTAGTAAAACATAAAGGTAAAAAAGCCTTAAAAGTGGAACGCGATTTACAAAAAATACCTTTCGATGTGAAACGATTGGAGGCAACAGTCGATGAACCTACTTATTTAAAATTGGTTGGAGAGGACTTCACCGACGGAGTAATAGAGGTAACGATGTTGAGCGAAATTCAAAATCCATCACCTTTTGAAAATGCACAAGGATTCATTGGGATAGCCTATCGGATTTCGCCAAACGACACAGCGTTTGAGAATATTTATGTGCGTCCCAAAGCTGCCGAAAGTGGCAACCAGTTGTTTCGTAACCATACGGTGCAATACTATGCGTATCCAGACTTTAAGTTTGAAAAGTTACGCAAGCCTGAGTATGGCGGACAGTATGAAAGTTACGCTTCAGTAGGGCTAAATCGCTGGATAAAGTTTCGCATTGAAGTTTCGGGCAAAACAGCTAAACTTTATATAGACAACAACAAAGAACCCATTTTTATTGTTAATGAAATGTTGGGAAAAACCCTATCGGGCGGTATTGCTCTTTGGGTTGATATAGGTACTGTTGGGTATTTTCGCAATATAAAAATAATAAAAAAATAAAGTAAGTTTCTCATTTATTTTCATATCTTTATTATTCGCAAAATCAAGTTGTTTTGGAGTTTTTTAGAGGACAAAATCTCTTAGAGTTTGCTGAACACTAACAAATTTAGATAGTAAAGAATATTTAGCTCTTTGGAAGTGGGAAAAATGCTTTGTTTGTTGCAAATACGAACATATAAAAGTCTAATGTGCAAGGACTTTTAATATTTGTTCAAATACAAAAAATACAGCTCATTTGTTTATACATAAGTTTGTAAATTACTTAAATTCAATAAATTACACAAATAAAAAGGTAAGGTTCAGGTAGATGAGTCTGTAGTTAATGTGGAACTAAAAAATAATCACCACAAGAAAACTACCTGAGAAGCTGTTTTTCAGGTAGTTTTTTGTAAAAAAATTAAAGTTTTATTTTATCAATATGAAACGATTTGAATTTATTTTATTGTGTATCTGCTGTTTTGGTTGTACGAATTTGTTTTCGCAAGTAGCAGATAAATTTGCCCCTGCTCGGGCGAGAGTAATTATTGTAAATGACTTTTCGGGCGACCCCGACGGGCTTTTTCAGTTGGCTCATCATTTGCTATCGCCTTCGGTAGAAATTAGAGCCATCATCGGTTCGCATTTACGCCCAAACGACCCTTTTGACAATTCGGCGGTAACGGCAGATAATGCAGCCAAAAACGCACAAGAGTTGGTTGATTTAATGTTTCCTTCATCGGAAATAAAAGTGCTTGCAGGTTCAAATTCAGGGCTGAAAGATGTGAAAACACCCGCACCTTCAAAAGGAGCTGATTTTATTATACAAGAAGCCTTACGTACGGATACCGACTTACCGCTGTTCGTAGTTTGTGGTGCTGGACTTACCGACATCGCTTCGGCATTGCTTCAAAAACCCGAAATCGCTAAGAAATTCACCTTAGTTTGGATAGGTGGCGAGGAGTACAAAGGCATAAACAGACCACCCAATTTTTCAACCCCTGAATACAATTTAGCCATTTCTATCCCTGCGGCTCAGGTGGTGTTTAATCATTCGGAAGTGGCTATTTGGCAAGTGCCTCGCAATGCGTACAGACAAGTATTGATGAGCTATGCCGAATTGCAAACCAAAGTAAAACCTTTGGGAAAATTAGGAGTTTTTCTTGCAGAAAAAATAGAAAATCTGATGGAAAGAACCCAACAATTTAAACTTTTCGTAGGAGAAACTTACATACAAGGCGACAATCCGCTTGTATTGCTTACGGCTTTGCAATCTTCCTTTGAGGCTGACCCTTCTTCAAGTTTTTATTCGGTAGAAAACGCTCCTCTTATCACCGAAAAAGGCAGTTATGCCACCAATCCGAAAGGAAAAAAGATACGCGTTTATAATCAGCTGGATATCCGATTGTTATTAGACGATTTTTACGCAAAATTAAATCTATTTTATAAAAAATGAAAAAAAATGCATTACTCAGTTTTGTAGCTTTGCTGGGGGCAAATCTACAAGCACAACAGAAATTCAAAGTAAATCTTGATGAGGTGGTCAATGGAACTTATCAAGTTTCGCCAAAACTTCCGAAAGACCAAATGGTAAAAGCGGGAACCATATTGACCATAAAAGCGGTTCCTGCACAAGGCTATGTTTTTGATAGTGGCTATTTTACAGCAGGAGAACCAATGCCTTGGGGTAGATTGTATTTTGAGCAAATGACGCCTGAATATAAAATAGTTGTGAATAACAATATGGATATTGGGGCATATTTTGTTAAAAAACAAGAAGTTGAAAATTTGAACATTACCCAAGACATTGTGTATGCCCAACCAGGGATAAAACCTTTGAAATACGACGTTTTTGCTCCTAAAAATGCGAAAAATTTGCCTTGTGTCATCATCATTCACGGCGGAGGCTGGTCGTCCAATACCGAAGATATTATGCGAGGAATGGCACGCGAGATAGCCAATAGTGGCAAATATGTGGCATTCAGCATTGATTACCGCTGGACGGGCAATTTGGACGGAGATGCAACGCCTACGGAAGTTTATCAAATTATAGAAGATTCGTACGGAGCGGTGCTTCATATAATGGAAAACGCTTCAAAATACGGTGGTGATGGCACAAAATTGTTTATCACAGGGGATAGTGCTGGCGGGCATTTAAGTGCTTCTGTAGGGAATTTTATAGAGCGAATTGGTGATAAAGGCTTTGGCAAAACGGCAGGAGTTTTTGAGTTTTCACCTACGTATCTACCTAAAAATAAGTCGCTTAGCCAAGTAAAAACAGAACTTTCACAAGCCATAAAAGGAATTGTCCCTACTTATGGCGTTTTTACTGCCGAAATGCTCAGTTTCCGATTTAAAGATTACCCTTACAAAAATGAAATCGCTCCGATTAACTATGTACCTAACGCCTCACAAAGAGTGCTTCCGCAATTACTTTACCGAGGCACGGAAGACGGACTTATTAAAGATTCCGAAGTAGAAAACTACCTAAACGCACTTACCAAAGCAGGGCAACGAGCCGAATATATCCAAGTAGGCGGTGCAAATCACGCCTTTTTCGATTGGAAACCAGAGGCTAAAACCCAAGCTGTTTTTGAAAAATACGGCAAATACCATATCCGCCAAATGCTGTTATTCTTCGATTCGGTATTAGGAAATTAGATAAATGAGGCTGTCCGAAAAGGTCAATTTTAAATAAAAGAATATTTTTAAAAATTTGATATTCAGTGTTTTAATTTTTGAAAAATCGCTAAAATCGGACTTTTCGGACAGTCTCTTCATTTTGAATAATTAATTGTTTAAACTAACATTAAATGGAATGACATTTGTCAAATAGTGATTTTCTTTGATTTGTCAACCTAAAGTATCGAAAGCTTTCATCATAGGCTTCGATACACATCAAAAATTATAAATTCAAAAAAGGTTTCATTGCTTCCCTAACAGCAGGAAAATTGGTTAAAAATACAGTATGTGGAGCGTTGGGAATAATACTAAGTTGTGCATTGGGTATCATCCGATAGGCATTCAGTATAGTTTCCAAAGGAGCATTAGCATCTTTTTCTCCTGATACAACCAAAACAGGGCATTGAATGCTCATAAAAAGCTCTTTGGAAATATTGGTCGTGTTGTACATTGCCATCATCGTTGTGATTACCTCAGGAACTCTTTCGGGTTGTGGCATAAGACTTTTTTGCTGTTGCCAATACGCTTTATCAAGAGATTCAAGCATTGCGTAAGTAGCACCAATAGTACGCAATCCTTGTACTACCTCACCTGCTCCTATGGCTACCAATTGTTTAATTTTCTTCGGATACATACTTGCAAACTTGTAACCTGCGTAAGCTCCGTCACTAAAACCTATAATAGTAACAGGGTCTTGTGTTACGGCACTAACCACAGTAAGGACATCGGTAGCTCGTTGTTCAAGAGTTACTTTTTGAGAGCCAAGTTCGCTTTTGCCGTGTCCGCGTGTACTAATTACAATCACCAAATGCGTCGGAGTCAGTAAATCAATAAATTGTCCCATTTCATAAGCTGAGCCTACACCTCCGCCGTGCAGAATGACTATGGGTGAACCTTTACCATAAGTTTCATAATAGATTTTGGCATCAACAGTTTGGGCATATTTTCCTACCTTTGGATTATTCCCATACGGAATTTCACTGCCTTTTACATCTTTTTCCTGAGAAAAATAGCGTAATTTTTGCTGTGCATTTGTTATCACAGAAAAGGTTAGTAAGCATAGAAGAAATGCACTTTTTCGGAGAGTAATAAACATTTTCATAACAAAATAATAAAAAATTTCCGTAGCAAAGATACTAAAAATAATTTTTCGTATAGCTCTTTATAAAATAATTTATTCTAACGAATGTGATTTATTTTATATTTTCTTTCT
>JAUNHN010000201.1 GCA_030523915.1 Capnocytophaga sp.
TGACACAAATATTTTTGTTAGTAATACATCTTTTTAATACCAAAAAAAACGGTTTGTCTGTCATTCTGACCGCAGGGAAGAATCTCAAAACAAAAACACGAGATTCTTCACTCCATTTACATTCCGTTCAGAATGACAAATCGGTAGCACAAAACAAAAAAATAAGGGCAAATATAATTTGCCCCTACGATTGTACAAATTCCAAAATAATTCCTCAAGGGTTATTTATTCCCCTCCTTCGGAGGGGTTAGGGGAGGATAATCCTCGCTTCCAAGAAATCGGCAGTGCGTCCTCCGCGTCCTTTGGCGTCGGCATAGCTAAGGTAAGCATATACTTTATTCTCCTTTAAATCAACTACTTGGCTTACAGTTGTACCGTCTTTTTCCACCCAGTTTAGGAAAAACTGCGTTGCGTTTAGGCGTTTGTACGAAAGCGTTTCCGTGCCTTCGGCGGTGGCTTGGGTGGCGTTGTCGGTGGTCTTCCAATAAAGCTGATTTTCAGAGAGATACTTCACTTCGGCTTTCATCGTTGGGTACTCCAAAACCGCTTCCTTGCCGATGAGCGTAAGTTCCTCTTCTACCGCCACTTGCGTTGTTTGCGTTGCGTTTGGTTGTTGCTGTTCTTGTTTCGGACAATCTTTACACGAAACTACTAATGCGGCAAAAACCGCCATAAATACTGATTTTTTCATTTTTTTTCCTCACCCCCACTCCCCTCCCAAGGAGAGGGGAGTTTTTAGGGCATTTTTTAAAGTTAATAAAATTTTTTCTCTCTTGTAGAGACGCAATGCGTTGCGTCTCTACGATACACCAGCGTCTCTACGAATTTCTTATCATATCAAAAGACACTTTGTGTCCTATTTACTTTATAATACAATGCTTCAACGCCGCTAATTAGCTGTTTGTTGTACTTTTTTCTTTCATTGTTCGGCACAACGCCCAAATATTCGTCCAGCAGATACAAACTACTTCCAACCATTCGCAATGTTAAGTTTTTTTCACGCTCTACAACTAATTGACTACCAATGATTTTCCATTCGCCACTTTTTAAAAGCTGACTTCCTGTATAGAATATCTCATCAGAAAATGCCACATCTTCCACATTATCAGGTATTTCTTCAAAAATATCTTTTGACACCGTAATAGCAATCATTTGCTTGGTCATTTTGGAGATAAATATGACTTTTGCCAATCTATGCGGATTGTTTAAAGACACAACTTCCTCATTTTCAAAAGTAATATCCGACAGCACAAAAACATCACCTTCTTTAATTTTAATATTTTTACTCATTTTTTTGCTCTACCAATATAATTAAAAAGACACATTGTGTCAAATATCAAAAGAGGTTTTACCTCCATTCTTGTAAAAGTCGTTCGTTCAGGCGGATATAACTTTTATTACCGAGTTTTTGGGCTTTTTTCAGCGAGGCTTCGGCGTTTTGTATGGCTTCTTTGCGTTTGCCCAAAGCGTTCAAAATCCGTGCTTTCAGCCAAAGAGAATAATGCGGAGCTTCGCCGTCCTTCTCAATGGAAGTGTTGATGTAGGCAAGGGCTTTATCGTAATCTTTTTTCGCGTTCAAGAGGAACAACGCCGCATCGTAATAGTCGTCAGATGAGGAAGTTGGTGTAAGATTTTTGGCAATATTTTCCGTTACTTGGGCTATGGTTTCGGTCTGAAAAGGAATCCGAGCCGAAGTTTTTTCCCACCGAATTTCAATCACCCCAGCATCTACACTTACAGGCGAAATATCTATCGTAAAAGCCTCAGTATCAGTATTATTTGTTGTTGGTTTTACTTCGGTTTTTAGGACAACATCGGCATCGTTCCACTTATTTGGAAGCCCCCAACTTTCTATGTTTTTGTAGAAATAAATCACCCAACGCTCCGAATACGGCTCGGCATAAAGGGCGTAAGTCCCCTTCGGAAGCGTTTTTCCGTTGATTGTCAAGTTGTTATTAGTGGTAATCATTGTGTTTTTGTCGGCTCCTGTACGCCATTTTTCGCCAAAAGGAACTAAATCGCCAAAAATGATTCGTCCACTTTTGGTAGGTCGTGAGTAGCTGATTTTCAAGGTAGTATAACCGATGGTTTGCTCCACGGTAGCCGGCGCACTCGGACGCGGAATTTTGAGCTGAGCCTGTGCCGAAACGAAAAACAGCACCGCCGCTAAGGTTAAAAGTTTTTTCATATTAATCCCATTTATTTTTAGTGGAAACGGCGTATTTTCCGCCTCCTGTGAATACTAACGCCAAGGCTCCGAACAGAAACAGCGAGGGCAATTCTGGATACCAACCGCCGTGCTGTGTAAGGGCGAAAAGTTTGTCCGAATACGCCAAGAAAAGCACCGCAACGCCCGTGAAAACCATTATCAAGGCACTCAAACGCGTACGATAGCCCACCGCAACGAGCAAGGGAGCGAGAATTTCGCCAATGAAAACGCCGTAACTGATGAATTCTGGCAGGTTTTTTTCCGCCAAAAGGTGCTGAATATAGCCCAAGGCATCGGCGTGGAGAGCCTTATTTATTCCGTGGGGAATCATCATCAGCCCAAGTGAAAGCCGAAGAATGAGAAGCCCTAAATCTTTGTTTTGCATAGTTTTATCTGTTGAATTTTCGGGGCAAATATAGTGATTTTGTTTTGTGATGAGCCATTTAGGGCGGTTTTTTTTGCTGTCATTCTGAATGTAGCGAAGCGAAATGAAGAATCTTAAAAAAAAAGAGATTGCTTCGCCAATTCGCTTCGCTCGTGCTGCCCCTACAATATCATTACATCATACATTCGTGCAAATTTTACTTCGTACAGTTCGGCTTTCAGCCTCG
>JAUNHN010000202.1:0-2234 GCA_030523915.1 Capnocytophaga sp.
CCAAAAAAACTGGCGTTTATTAGGTGTGCCAACCTTTTATGCGCCTTAGATTATTTTATCAAGCTTTCCACGCAGGAGTGCATCGCCTCGTCAGTTACTACACTCACAAACTCGGTGCGCTCTTCAGGTGATGCCATGATGGAGGACTGATACGCGCTATCTAGTCCACGATACCATGTCCCTGCAATACGATGTAAAAATGCTTGATTATTAAAAAATTTAGAGAGTTTTTTTAAATCATTATCTAGATTTTTTTTTGGCAGCTGCCTTACTTAACCCTGCTTGGCGATCCTGATTGGCAGTATAAATCCCTTGGGTTGCAACAATACAAATGCCTGCATTGACTTGCTCATCACTTAAGGTAGTTGATGAATTGGTATTGGCAAAGACAACAGGCACACACAGAGCAAGTGCTAACAAGCTTTTTTTCATAAATATGTCTTCATTGAATGGCATAAACAAACCATCATTCTAGCATATTTTTACCATTTTTGTTTTTGATGTACAAAAAAACTACTTAGACAATTTCAAAAGTAAAAATTATTATAAAAACAAATAACACTATATTTTATTGCCTCTTAATTTTTTTGACAATTTTAAATAGTAGAATAACAAGGTAGATGCAGCTAAGGCAAAACCAAATACTCCCAAAATTTTCCAAAAAGTATTATCATGTATTTTGGTAGTCGCCAAAAGCAGTATCTCATTTTCTGACGGAACAAAAGCCCCATCATCAATCAACTGTTCTACCTTAGTGCCTGACAATTGCTTGTCGTGCTGAATAGCGGCTTGCAAAGCATTGTGATTGGTGACACGATATACACCCGTCATGAGTTCACCTTTTTTGGCATTTTCAGATAAAAAATCATATTGACTGCGTCCGTGAGTGTCAAAATAATAAAGCTCATCGCCCTTTTTCCAAACATTCAGCTCAGGATTACCCCACCGCGTCCATGCTTCTGAAGATGAGGTTTTCACCTTGTTGAGCATGGTTGTAAATGCTTTAAGCCCCCTAATATCGGCTTTATATGACCAATTTTCGCGAGAAGTAAAATACAAAATATCTTTACCATCAGTAAAATACCCATCGGAAAACTCGGTAAATTTACTCAAGTTAAGGGTGTTTTTACCAATTTCTATAACTTCTTTTTTTTCGTTATGATAAGAATATACCTTGCTATCATTATAAAAAACCATATGTTGCGCATAAAGCTCGCTTAGTGAAAATACCTTATAAGGCGGCTTGTCAGGATTTAATTCTTTTCCATCTACAAAAATTTGTCCACCGTTTTTGCGATACAATACTTCAAAGTTACCCCAAGCACTATAACGAGCAGATACCCAGTCAGAGCTATATGTCGCCTCAAGTGGCTTGGTTTGATAAAATAGGCGTTCGCCATCGCTAAAATAATTCGTAGCATCATGCCTACCTTGTTGATCAGAAATAGCAAAAATACGCCCTTTCGCCCCTTGAATGCGCTGCCCTTTATAATAAAACTGCGTTCCATCAGAGCTAAGTACATAAGTATCTTGTATAGGTAAGATAATCTTGCCTGTATCGTCTATTTTGATGGTTGTGTATTGATAATCAGAATATTTTTTACCCATCAGCGTATAAAGTGCTGACTTTAGAAAATAAACCAATATATTGGTCTTGATATTGTTTGCAATAAATGAACAATAATATGTAGTAGTATCATCGCTATAGAGTCCATTGCCCAATGCTTTGATGGGCGCTTTCATTCCCTCAAGCACAGCGTTACCACAATAGACTTTATTTTTATCCCATCCTACAGGTTGGTTAATGCCATCTAATACTTTAAATGTTTTAGGGTCAGCACCATATACTGGCAAATACCCGGCACCTGCTACTTCGGCATAAATCTTTGTATTGTGGTGATAAAATATAGAAGTATTGATACGCTGATTTTCTGTTAGATTAGGACTTGAAAGAGTGTTCATCAAAGAAACCAAGATGAGCAATACCAATACACCAAGTGTGATAATCACCCCCTTAAGTAATCTTACGGCTAAAATATTCATAACTATTGTTTTTAAATCAAGTATAAAAATTTATTTCTGTTTGCAAATATAAAACAGTACCAATGTTTATGGCTACATCTGTAATGAATAAAATCATCAATCATATAAACAAAATCATTTAAATCGTTCATAAACCTACTTCCATCATCTTCATCTCTATTTCATCTTGTAGATCAATTCCCAAATAAAGC
>JAUNHN010000202.1:2244-2811 GCA_030523915.1 Capnocytophaga sp.
TATTAACAGTAGCAATATCCAAAAAATAAGCTTGCAATACCATGCTATTTTAGCATTGGTAAGCCAAAATATTTTGGTTCTATTAAATAGATACATCAAGCTCAAAATAAGCATATTAATCAATGCAATGATAATCAGATAATAGCCAATATTTTCAACAAACAAACTTATAGGAATAGGAGTTCTCACAAAAATAGATCTACTTGAAATAAATAATAAAAATAATGAAAAAAGAGTTAAAATAAAAAACGAAACAAGCCTATCTACCCACTTATTTTTGAACCTAGGAATGAACTTAGGGATCTGAAAAAGTGGTGACTTATCGCCATGTACTTGTTTGAACAATAGAACAATTTCTGATATTATAAAAAAACAAAGCCCAAAAGTAATCAGCGCACATATCACATATAAAACACCAAATGCAGTCATCTTCTTAAATTTATCGTTAATACAAGCCCTATATTATTAAAACAACTTCATACCATTTATAATTGCATCTAAGGTGTGTATTGCTTGATGGTATTTTTGAAAAACGCAAACGAAAAACCAAGATTTTTCAAATTGCCG
>JAUNHN010000203.1 GCA_030523915.1 Capnocytophaga sp.
CCAACAATTTCTCCGCATTTTTGTAGCCGATTTTTTCTTTGTCTTGTTTGGAAATCGGAGCTTTTTCTAAGAAATTTCGCGTGTTTTTGTCAATCAAAAACGGATAATCCGCCGAGTAAATGATGCGGTCTGCACCTACGGTTTTCAGCATAAATTCCAATTGTTCGTTGCTAAAAAGTCCGCTTGGCGTGATGTAAATGTTTGATTTATAGTAATCTGAAATTTTCTTCGGAAGCGAAAGCGTTTTGCTCTGCTGGTCGTCCAATCGGTTGAGATAAAACGGCACAAGTTCCCCCCAATGCCCTGAAATGATTTGCAATTTTGGGAATTTTTCAAACATTCCTGTGAAAATCATACGCAAAACCGCCACCCCCGAATCGTGATGCCAACCGTACCCCGCCGTTGCAAACATCGCCCCAGCCACAGGCGACCACGCCGCACTCTGATAATAATGCTTGGCAACGCTCGGCTCAATGATGGCAGGGTGCATATAAACAGGCACTCCGAGGGCTTCGGCACGAGCAAAAACAGGGTGAAACTGCTCCTCATCAAAGAATTTTCCGTTGAAAGTTCCCGACAAAATCGCCCCTTTTAGCCCCAATTCCTTCACGGAGCGAGTGAGTTCGTCCGCCGCCGCCGTTGGATTTGCCATCGGAAGCACCGCAAAGCCTGAAAATCGGGTCGGATTTGCCTTGATAAATTCCGAAAGTTTGTTGTTGGCATCTTGGCAAAGTTTTAGGGCAAGTGCTTCATCTCCAATATTTTGAGGCGAAGGAGCTCCGTAGGAAAGCACCTGCATATCCACCCCAGCTTCGTCCATAAATTGAAGGCGATGAGCCGCCACATCTACAATGTCTTTGGGGTTGGGAAGCACCATTTGCATCAGCTCTTTCTGAACCTCGGCATTGGGAATTTTTCCGCCGTTTTTACTGGCGATAAAGGCATTGACCTGAGCCGTAATTTCAGGAATTACAAAGTGTTCCTCAATGGTAATAATTTTTTTGATTTTCCCCTTTTTAGCGGAATTTTGTGCGAAAATACTCATAGAAATCGTGCTTAGCAAAGCAATTATAAAAATTTTTGTTTTCATTTTTTACGGTGAGCCACCGTGGGCTTTTTAAATTAAAACTCAGCTATTTTGACAAGGGCAAAGATACAATATTTTGCCAGAAACTGCCTAGTGGTACGACCACAGCGTTTTTTATTTACTTGTCATTCTGAGCGATAAGCGAAGAATCTCAAAACAAAAAAGATTCTTCCCTGCGGTCAGAATGACAAGGTGGTCGTAACAAAAAACCCTCGCCAAAATTCCAAACTTTGGCGAGGGATTTTTTATGATTTTTTATTGCCTATCCGTGTTACGGACTCAATGGTTTATCTATTACAGACTTTTGGATTATTATGTCTGTTTTATAATCTACTTCACTATATTACAGCCCCAGCCATCGTAGTATCCGCCCAATGGCTCAGCTATATCCACCAAGTCCCAAACATCGTTATTTATATTTTCCAAATGGGTGTTGCTGTTTTTGGTAAGGTGAATTTGGTACGGATATTTATTTTCATCGTCAAGTTTATCTTTAGAGTGAAGCTCAAAGCCTAATTTTTCCGCTTGTATAACTGCCTCATTCTGAGCTTCCTGCGTAGGTAAATAAAGCCAATGGTCTATGGCTCTTTCAATATCTGAGTTATCTCCTTGTTTTTCAAGGTTATAGATTACGGAGCGGTTCATAATCACCTGATATTCATATTTATTTGGATAAAGAAAATCGGTGTATTCTGTCCAGTCGGGGTCTTCTTTACGCTTAAAACTATATTCATAGCTGGGGAATTTAGTCATAATTTTGCCACAAATTTCGTTAAATTCTTCTGAATTTTCTTGTATATAGAAGTAAAAATCAAACGACCCCGAGGAAGTAACCACCCCTGCAAATATAGCCCTGTGTTGCTCCACCGCTGCAAAAATTTCGTCTTCTATTTGGTTTAAAATTTGGAACTCTTCATTGGTTGGCATACCGTGTTCATCGGGTTTTTGCACCTTTATAGAAAACCAAACCACTTGGGAATGAGTTTTTATAGGAATAATATCTATTAAAGCCAAATTGAGCCTAATAGAAGCGTAGTTATCGTCTATTCTTGTGCTAAAAAAGTTCCAATTTTGCGGAATTTCGTTAAGATTTGTGTTCATATTCAGGTATTTTAAAATTTAATTTTGGTAAAGATAGTTTATTTTTTTGGAAATCACAAATTTACACGGATTTGTATGAATTTTTGCTAAAAATTAACCAAAAACCCCTCACCAAAATTCCAAATTTTGACGAGGGGTTTCAATTACTTTGATAGAGCTCAAAAGCGGTGTGGATATTGGCTTTCTATCAATTTAAGTTGGTGGTATTTGCCGATGACGAACTTTTCTATCGGTTTCCAAAGGCGAACTTCATCGTGATAAACCTCAAAAATTTTGCACGAATCGGGGTCTGAAAACCGTGTTAGCGGTGCAAATTCCTGCTCAAAATCACTCTCGGATATATCGCAAACTTGGCGTAATTTTTCCTTGGAAACCACCTTTTTCCCTTCCTGCAATAGCATAAAATTATACAAAATTGGACTCACATTTCTAAACGAACGGCGAAACCAAATGGACACTTTTTCCTCCACTTTTTCCATTTCAAAAAGGTCTCGCGTTACATTTTCGCCGTCTTTACGCATTGCTAACTGTTTGTCCATCAGCTCATACCAATAAATCGGCTCCGACCAATTCGCAGGGTAATTGGCAGGTTTTTGGGGCGGATTATTTTCGTCCAAACA
>JAUNHN010000032.1 GCA_030523915.1 Capnocytophaga sp.
TACTTATGAAAAATGTCAGATATTATATTTTTTGGGGGATTGATTTCTTAAAAGGTTCCAAAAAAAGGAAATATTATAAAGAAATCGAGCAGGTTTATTATCAGAAAAAAGATTACGAAGCTATAAAAGCCAAACGGCTTAATGAAATTCTGTCGTATGCTTGCCAAAAAACTTCTTTCTATAAAAATTTTGACAGTAAAAACATCAAAAGTTTTCCTGTAATAAACAAAAAAACAATCAATGCTGACTACGATAGTTTTTTCTCGGAGGATTATGTAAACGAAAAAGAGAAACTCCGTGTAATGACCACAAGTGGCTCTACAGGAATTACATTTAGAATTTACCAAAACCCTGAAAAAGTTTTGAGAAATAAGATGGATATTCTTTTTTTCTATGATATAGCAGATTATAACATCGGTGATAGAATGTATTCGTTGCGAATATGGACTAATATCAATCGAAAAAGTAAATCAAAACTATTTTTGGAAAATTTCCGAATGTTTGACACCTCAAATATTGACCAAAAAGGAATGCTTCTTTTTGAACAAACGATGAAACAAGACACAGGTTCGAAAGTACTTTCTGGTTACGCATCTTCATTTACTGGATTTCTAAACACAATGTCAGACAAGCAAAAAGAAGATTGCAAAAATTGGAATGTAAAGAGTATCATTTCTATGGCAGAAGAACTTCCTTTACACACCAAAAAAGAACTGAAAGAAATCTTTAAATGTCCTGTGGTATCACGATACTCTAATCAAGAAATGGGTATGTTTGCACAACAACCCGCCTCGGGCGAAGATTATTTCCTGACCAATGAAGCAAGTTATCATTTTGAGTTTCTGAAAATAGATAGCGATGAGGATGCCAAAGAAGGTGAACTTGCAAGGGTCGTGATAACGGACTTATTTAACAAAGCCGTTCCATTAATTCGGTATGACACAGGCGATTTATGTACTTTCGGTATAAAAGATAACAGAAAATACATTCAAACCATACAAGGAAGAGCAAACGATTTATTGAAAAATAACAACGGAGAGTTGCTCCCGCCCTATCTTATAATTTATGCTTTATGGCATTTTAAAAATATCATTCAATTCCAGTTGATTCAAGAAAGTTTGAATTCCGTTTCGTTAAAATTAGTTCACACCTTTGAAAACAAAGAGGAAATTTTCAGACAGATTGAAGAAAAATTAAAAGATGTTTTTGGAACACAAACAACTATCAAAATAGAAGAAGTTTCTGAAATTCCGATTGAAAAAACAGGAAAAAGAAGGTATATCATTTCAAAAGTTTAAACATTTATGTATAAATATTATATAAAACGTATCATTGATTTTTTTGCTGCTTTATTTGGGCTTATTGTTTTGTCTCCTATTTTTATAGTTGTAATGATTGGTCTATTTTTTGCTAATGATGGCAAACCGTTCTTTTTCCAAAAAAGACCTGGCTTATACCATCGTGTATTTAAAATCATAAAATTCAAAACGATGAATGACAAAAAGGACGAAAATGGAAAATTACTTCCTGATGCTGAACGATTAACCAAAATAGGTTCATTCGTTAGAAAAACATCGTTAGATGAAATACCTCAGCTAATCAATGTCCTAAAAGGAGATATGTCATTAGTAGGTCCGAGACCTTTGTTAGTAAAATATTTGCCTTATTATACAAAAAGAGAACGATTAAGGCACAGCGTAAGACCCGGAATAACAGGACTTGCTCAAGTAAACGGAAGAAATAATGTAACGTGGGATGACAAATTGGAAATGGATGTGCAATACGTTGAAAATCTTTCTTTTAGTAACGATATTAAAATAATACTAAAAACTATCCAAAACGTTATTTCGCAAAAAGACATCGTTGTAGCGTCAAGTGAAAGCAATGACTTAGATGTCATTAGGCGAAATAATACAAATAAAACTTAAAAATAATATGAATATTCTTTTCACAAGTGCAGGACGACGAAACTACTTAATAAATTATTTTAAGGAAGCATTACAAGGACAAGGAAAAGTGTTTGCCGCAGATATGCAAACCACAGCTCCTGCTCTGGTTGATGCCGATGTCGCTATACAAATTCCTTGCTTTTATTGCGAGGATTACATTACTGCAATAATTAACATAGTAAAAACACATAACATTCACGCTATTATCTCACTAAATGACTTAGAACTTCCTATTTTATCTAAAAACAAAGAGGTATTTGAGCAACTTGGAACAAAATTACTTGTTTCTAATGAAAATGTTATCAAAACAACCTTTGACAAATGGGAAACTGCTAAGTTCTTAGAAAAAATAGGGCTTAAAACTCCTAAAACATTCCTTTGTTTAAAACACGTAAAGGCTTCTGTTTTTGATGGAAGTTTAAAATTTCCTTTGGTTGTGAAACCTCGCTGGGGAAGTGCTTCTATCGGGTTAGACTTTGTTGAAAGTTTAGAAGAATTGGAATTGGCATACCGTTTACAATCAATTCGATTAGGGAAAACTATTCTTGCACAAGCCAGTAAAGAAGATATTAATCACGCCATTCTTATACAAGAAAAAATAGATGGTGTAGAGTATGGAATGGATGTTCTTAATGATTTTGAAGGGAATTATGTAGGTTCTTTTGTTCGCAAAAAACTATCTATGCGAGCTGGCGAAACCGATAAGGCTGTTTCCGTTATTGATGAGAGATTTAATGAAGTAGGAAAAATTATCGGAGAAAATTTAAAACATATCGGTAATTTGGATTGCGATGTGTTTGAACACAATGGGGAACTATATATTCTTGAATTAAACCCTCGATTTGGAGGAGGTTATCCATTTTCGCACGAAGCTGGCAACGACACAGCTTCTATATACATTGAATGGATTAAAGGAAATAAAAACATTTCTCAATTCTCCAATTATAAAGCAGGAATGACGTTTTCCAAATGCGACAGATTATTGAATGTTAACAATTAATCTTCATTTCATTTTTTACAATTAAGTTGTGAAAAATATAAGAATTTGATTATAAACTTCCTATGCACCGTAACAAATATTTAACACAAATTTAATCTATCTGAAACGCTTCTATAACGCCTAAAAACAAATTTTTGTTTTACTTTTGTCCCATTAAAACTTGAGAAAAAATTATTATAACTAAATTAAAAAATTAATATGATATTATATGGAGCAAGTGGGCATGCTAAGGTTATCATTGATATTTTAAAACATCACAATACTAACGTAATTAAAATAATTGATGATACACCAAAGTTAGACTCTATATTTGATATTCCCGTTGAGAAAAATGAATTACCTGATGAAAGTAATCTCCCTATGATTATTTCTATTGGAGATAATGAAACAAGAAAAAAAATATCAGAAAAATATTCTTCTATCAACTATCAAACAGCTATTCACCCAAATGCAGTTATATCCGAATTTTGCAATATTGGAGAAGGTAGTGTTATAATGGCAAATGCTGTCATCAACCCTTGTGCTAAAATAGGAAAACACTGTATTATTAATACTGCTGCGATTGTGGAACATGACTGTCAAATCGCTGATTTTGCACATATTTCCCCCAATGCATCCTTAGCTGGAGGTGTAGAGATAGGCGAAGGTACACACATTGGCATAGGAGCTTGTATTATACAAGGTGTTAAAATAGGCAAATGGGCAATTATAGGTGCTGGTGCAGTAATAATCAAAGATGTCCCTGATTTTGCAACAGTAGTAGGGAACCCTGGAAAAATAATAAAATTCAAAGAATATAAATAATAATATATGAACACAAAAATATGGTTATCTTCTCCTCACATGGGAGGAAATGAACTCAAGTACATCCATCAAGCGTTTGACCAAAATTGGGTAGCTCCTCTTGGTCCTAATGTAAACGGATTTGAAGATGATTTAGAAAAATATTTAGGGCAAAATGTAAAAGTAGCAGCACTTTCTGCAGGTACAGCTGCCTTGCATTTAGCTTTAGTGGTTTTGGGGGTAAAGGCGGGAGATGAGGTTATTTGTCAAAGTTTTACCTTTTCGGCTTCAGCGAATCCTATTGTTTATCAGGGAGCTTCTCCTATATTTGTAGATAGCGAACCTGATACTTGGAATATATGCCCACAAGCCTTAGAAGATGCTATCAAAGACCGTATGGCAAAAGGCAAAAAACCGAAAGCCATCATCGTAGTTCATTTGTATGGAATGCCTGCAAAAATGACTGAAATTATGCAAATCGCAAATCGATACGAAATTCCTATTATAGAAGATGCCGCAGAGGCTTTGGGTAGCACCTACAAAGGGCAAATGTGTGGTACTTTCGGAGAGATGTCTGTATTGAGTTTTAATGGAAATAAAATCATAACTACCTCAGGCGGAGGAGCTTTGGTTTGTAAAACTTCTGAACAAAAAGAAAAAGTAGTTTTTCTATCCACTCAAGCAAGAGATAATGCACCACATTACCAGCATTCACATATCGGGTATAATTACCGTATGAGCAACATTACTGCGGGTATTGGGCGTGGACAGATGGAAGTTCTCAATGAGCGTATTTTACAAAGACGTCAAAACAATGCTTTCTATCAAAAACTATTCAAAAACATTGACGGAATCACATTATTCATAGAGCCAAATACTGATTTTTACTCGAATCATTGGCTTTCTGTTATAACGATAGACCAACAAAAAACAGGTTTTGACAGAGAACAATTACGTCTAAAATTCCTTGAAGACAATATCGAAACACGTCCACTTTGGAAGCCAATGCATTTACAACCTATTTTTGCCGATGCTCCTTATTATGGTGGTAAAGTAGCAGAATCTTTATTTGATAGTGGGCTTTGTTTGCCATCAGGTTCCAATATGACTGATGAGGAAAGAGAACGTATCGCAAAAATATTCTCTTAATATATAATTTACAACAAATCCTAACGAAATTTTACATATAATACAATTTTTCGCGAATAAAAATCATTAATGATGAATATTAAAGAAAATTATAATAATTTTGATTTTGGAGAATTATCTAGTTTCAGATATTTACCAAGATGGGTGGTATTGGGTATTGATACATTTTTTTGTATAGTATCGTTATCCATCGCTTTATTCCTTGTAAATGGGCTACAAATAGATAATAATTTTACCCTGCCTATTTATCAGAAATTCCTATTGATAATTAGTATAAATATTATATTTATGCTTATTTTCCGAACTTTTTTAGGAATCATTCGCCATTCTACTTTTTGGGATTTATTCAAAATTTTATTAGCTGACCTATGTACTGTATTTGTCCTTTGGCTTTTTAATATTGCAGGTATTATATATTCAGGATATGGGCTAATTTCAAATTTTACTTTATTTTTATATTTTGCGATTTCGTTTATTTTATTGTCTTTTTTCCGACTTTTTATCAAAGAGGCTTACCATAAACTGAAAGAATTCCGCAGAAGTGCTTCTACCAAAAACATTTTGGTATTAGGTATTGAAGAAGATTCTATCTCGGTAGCTAAAGCGATTATGTCCAACCCTAATGTGCCTTACGAAGTAGTCGGTTTTTTAACAGATAGAGCCGATTCTAACCACGCTTTCCTATTGGGCAAACGCATTTATACCAAAGAAAAACTTATAAAATCGCATAAACGACAATTAGGCATTCACGGGGTGCTTATTGACAAGAAAAACCTTTCCAAAGAAGACTTAAACCAATGGGTTAATTTATTTTTAGAAAAAGGCTTACTTGTACTTAAAACACCTGCTCTGCAAAAAATGCGTCCCGATGAAAATATCAAAATCCATCAAGTACAAATCGAAGATTTACTTAACCGAAAACCCATTGTTATTGAAAACGATGAAGTTAAAAAACGCCATTTCCAAAAGCCTGTTTTGGTTACAGGAGGAGCTGGTTCTATCGGTAGTGAAATTGTACGTCAAGTAGCAAGTTTCAAACCTTCTCTACTTGTGGTATTAGACCAAGCCGAAACACCTTTGTATGACATCGAATTGGAAATGAAAGAAAAGTTCCCTGAGGTTCGTTTCAAATTCATCTTAGCCGATATTTCAAATAAAGAACGAATAGAAAGTGTATTTCAAGAATACGAATTTTCAATGGTATACCATGCCGCTGCTTACAAGCACGTACCTTTGATTGAGGACAATCCGCACGAAGCTATTTTGGTAAATATCCAAGGAAGTAAAAACTTAGCTTTACTATCAAGCAAGTACAAGGTAAATCGTTTTGTAATGGTTTCTACCGATAAAGCAGTAAACCCAACTAATGTAATGGGAGCATCTAAACGAGCGGCAGAACTTTTCGTTCAAGCACTTCAGAAAGAGGAAGGTAACACTACCAAGTTCATCACTACTCGCTTCGGAAATGTTTTAGGCTCTAACGGCTCAGTAATTCCTCACTTTAGAAAACAAATAGAAAAAGGAGGACCTGTTACCATCACACACCCTGATATTGTCCGTTACTTTATGACAATTCCAGAGGCTTGCGAATTGGTACTTCAAGCAGGTACTATGGGACAAGGTGGAGAGATTTTCGTTTTCGATATGGGTGAGCCTGTTAAAATTCTGAACTTGGCAACTCGTATGATAAAACTTTCAGGATACGAGCCTGATTTCGATATCAAAATCGTTTATACAGGGCTAAGACCTGGCGAAAAATTATACGAAGAGCTTCTAAGTGATGATACAAGAACGCTTCCTACGCACCACGAAAAAATAATGATATCGAAAGACCCAACGATGGAATACGCTGAAATTGATGCTCTTTCAACTAAAATCAGTGAAGCTGCAAGGTCAGGTGATAAAGTAGAAGTAGTTCGCATTCTGAAAGAAATCGTGAAAGAATTCAAAAGTAATAACTCTATTTTTGAGGCTTTGGACAAAAAAATTGAAGTTAAATTATAAGATTTCAAAAAAGAAATATAAAACAAAACCGTTACAAATCAAACTGTAACGGTTTTGTTTTATCTATTAATTATGTCGTAATTACCCTAAACAAAAAGCACTTCATCTTCGGTTAGTAAATCCTCTCCTCGCAATCGAAGTAGAATTTGAGCCACTGTTACAGTATCTTTTTCACAATAAGTAGCTATGCGTTCTATATCATTGTCATTATAAAAAACATTTCTGACCTGACTGCCATCAATATCATCTTTTGGAGAAGGAATGCCCAATGTGTGTGCCAATAACTTCAGTGATGTAAAATGCTTGTAATCACCAAATTTCCATAATTCAAGAGTGTCTAAATGAGGAATTTCCCAAGGTTTTTTACCAAACATTTGCAATTTTATAGGCACTTGTAGCCCATTAATTATCATTCGCCGAGCGATGTACGGAAAATCAAATTCTTTCCCATTGTGGGCACAAAGCAATTTGTTTGCCCGAGAGAAATGCTGTTCCAAAAGCGATGTAAAATCTTTCAAAATTTGTCTTTCTCCCCCTACAAATGATGTAACTCTAAAAGTGCGTTGCCCATTACGAAATGAAAAGTAACCTACTGAAATACAGACTATTTTGCCGAACTCTGCCCATATTCCTGCCCTGTCATAAAACGCTTCGGGAGTGAAATCATCTTTGCGTTGATACTTAGTTTTTTCTTCCCATAATTCTTGTTCTGTGAGGGAAAGCTCTTGGTAGTTTTCAAAAAGAGGTACTGTTTCGATATCCAAAAAAAGAATATCTTCTAAGATAATTTTATGGAGCATTTTCTAACATTTTGTAAGTTTCGTCTATGTAGCCATAAATATCTTTTGTGAAAGGGTCGCCTCCTTCTACTTCAGGTTCTTTCAAATGTCCTAACCTAACTATCATAATATTATCTTTCGGCTGAACTATCACATACTGTCCCAAATGCCCTCGCATCATGAAGAAATCTTTCCCTTTGTAAGTAAGTAACCACATTCCGTAGCCATACTCTGGACTTTCCGCAAAACGCGGACGAATAGATTTCGCTACAAATGAAGAATCCAACACTTGATTTCCATTCCACTTGCCATAATCACGATATAACTTGCCCAAACGAGCAAAATCACGGGCGTTAGAAGCTATACAACAATATGCTTTTTCCATTCCATCGGCTTGGCTATCTAATTGCCACAGTGCATCGTATTCCGCTCCTAATGGTTTCCAAAGCGATTCCGACAAGTATTCTGAAACCGATTTACCCGTAGCTTTTTCGATTACCATCGCCAATAGTTGTGTATTTCCACTTTGATACACATATTTTTTCCCTGGCGGATTTGCTATTTTTAATTCGGACATTATTTTTCGTAAATTCGTATCGAAATACGTTCTTGTTGTAATTGAAAACGGACTATAATAAGACTCATCCCATTCCAATCCCGACGCCATTGAAGCTAAATCACCTACCGTGAGTTTAGCAGCCAAACCTTCAGAAAATTCTGAAAGAAAATCACTTACAGGCTGCTCCAAACTTTTGATATAACCTTCCATTATCGCTTTGCCAAGCAATGCCGAAACATACGATTTTGCCATTGAAAATGAGTTGCTAAACGATTTGTCTGAATATCCATCAAAATATTTTTCGTGCCAAATACTGTCATTTTTGATGATAAGAAACGCTACCGTTTGGTACTTCGCGTGCAAGACTTCTAACGATTTTGGAACTTGCTTCCGATTGTATTCATTATGAAAAGCCCATGGTTCTATATAATTTCCTTTGTGGATAACCCGATTGTCAAACTGCTCATAATCAGACAAAAAAGCTGTTTTATGTCCTGAACCATAAATAATCCGAACCGCTTTGAAAATATATCCATACCCGAAAGCATACAAGCCTACTGCCCCAAGTAGAGCCACAAGTAACAATCCTACAAAAAATCGTTTAATGTATTTCATAGCTTACAAGTTGATTGTTAATTACGAAATTAAATTTTTCCCATAAAGAAAATTCCATAACACTCCTGATTTTCTTCCAATTGTAAGAAATTCTTGAGTTTGCTAATAAATCCAGGTGTCCCCCAATAACATCCTACACCATTGGCTGTACAAGTCAAATACATATTCTGTACTGCCATTGCTGTTGCTGCAATCTCTTCCCATTGAGGCACTTGCCCACTAAAATTAACACTTATCGTTATCATTGTATCTGATTTTTCGGCTTTTTGACCTATCTCATTATAGGTGCGTTCTGAAAATTTATCTTCGGGTGTGTTTTCTTTATAAAGTCGCATTAATTCTTTTCCTAAAATTTCTTTTTCTTTTTTTCGGAATGTACGTAATCGCCACGGATATGTTTTTTTATGATTAGGAGCAAAATTAGCCGAATCCACAATTTGTTCTACTATATCGGAAGGAAGCTCTTCTCCTGTATACTGAGCAGGAAATACACTTTTACGTGATTTTATAATCTGATTTAATATTTCTGGTACATTACTCATATATTTTTACTTAAAATAGTTTCCCCAAAAGTACAAATAATATTTTAAAAACCAATTTTTATCGAAATATATTTTCTTTTCACTTAAACATAAAAGCGAAGGGGTCTAAAATATTTAGGCATAAAAATATAAACAGAACCAAAAATCATTAGCCCTTAACAAACTTTCCTTTTATTTCTTTTGTTTTAAAATAAATTTCGTATCGAAATCAAAACAACGTTAAAATCTATTCACTAATACTATTTTTCTTAAGAATATTACACATAATAGGCTTTAAAACGATTTATATATATTCCATTGGTCATTACAATATAATTCATCTTACAAAATAAACATTTAACTTTCAGTACTTTATAAAGGATTTTAAAAATATTAGCACTATACAAAATTCGAAAAATTTCGTTTATTTATTTTTTTATTGATATTTTTTATAGATCGTAAAAATTTTTAACTAACTTTGCATAAAAATTAAAACATGCGATTTATGAAGGCATTCAAATTATTACTTGTATTATTTTTTATCATTGAGGTGGGCTGGACTCAAACGTATGATATAAAAGGGTCTGTTAAAGGAACTGATGGCATTCCTATTCCAGGGGTTTCAGTAGTTATCAAAGGAACTACACAAGGTACTTCAACGGACTTTGATGGCAACTTTTCGCTTGCCAAAGTTGCCAAAGAAAGCGTGTTAGAAATTACCGCTATCGGGTTTGCAACACAAAATATTGTAGTGAAAAGTGATACATTCCTTAATATTATCTTGCAAGAAGATACCCAAGAACTTGACGAGGTAGTAGTAATAGGATATGGTATGCAAAAGAAAAAAGATGTTACAGGTGCGGTTTCGGTAGTAGGAGAGCAGGTTCTTGATGAACTTAAACCCGTTAATGCCTCGTTAGCATTGCAGGGAACTACTTCGGGAGTGAGTGTTAATACCGCTTCGGGTTCGCCTGGGGGAGATATCAATATTCTTATACGTGGGGTTAGTTCTAACAACAATAATGCTCCACTTGTAATTATTGACGGCTATGAAGGAGCTTTAAACAGTATCAATCCTGATGATATCGAAAGCATCACTGTTCTTAAAGATGCACAAGCAGCTATATATGGCATCAAAGGAGCTAACGGAGTTATTTTAGTTACCACCAAAGCAGGACGCAAAAACACCGCTCCGAAGGTGAAAATAGCCACTTACACAGGGGTACAGCAAACCACCAAAAAGCTCGATTATATGAACGCTACCGAATATGCTTTCTTGCTCAATGAAAGCTATGCCGTAAATGGAGCTACGCCACCTTTTAGCAATATAAACACCTTAGGAAAAGGGATTGATTGGCAGAAACAAATGTTTAGTAATGCTCTGATGTACAATCTCAATGCAAGTGTTTCAGGTGGTTCAGAGCGAGTTTCGTATTATTTGGGAGCTTCTAATTTGAGTCAAGATGGTATCGTAGCCAAAGACAAATCTAACTTCAACCGAAGCAATGTCCGAATCAATCTGGGAATTGATGTTACGGACAAGCTCAAAACTACTATCACAGCCAATTATTTCAACAATCGCCGAAGAACGATTGAAGAAAACGGATTAGGTTCTGTGCTGTTCAATGCTCTTAACTTTTCTCCTACTTTTGGTTTAAATGATGAAGATTTGAACGGATTTTTAGGTGCCGAAGTGATAAATCCGCTTTCGCAAACTGCCAATACTTATAATGATTACAACGGAAACGGATTGGAAGGAAACTTCCAAGTGGATTACAAGCCTATCAAAGGGCTGATACTTACCTCTCGCATTGGTTTTAAAACTTACAATGACAAGTCCAAAGTTTTCAACCCGATTGATTTCTACGGAACGGGCAAAATTTTCAATACCGACCGCAGTACGGTAGAACAAACACACAATGAGTACAATTCATACACTTGGGAGACTTTTGCTATTTATAATCATACTTTTGCAGAAAATCACAACACCACTTTCACGCTCGGAACAAGTGCTCAACGTAATTGGAGTGAAGGACTTACCGCCATTGGGTATGATGTACCTAACAATTCGTGGAGTTTTGCCGACATTAGCCTCACTACCGGAACAAGCGATACCAAAACCAATCGGTCTTGGGTAGCAGATTCGCGTCTTACTTCTTATTTCGGAAGATTTCAATATGATTACAAAGGGAAATATCTCATTTCGGCAATGTTACGAAGAGATGCTTCTTCTGATTTCCCAAAAGAAAACCGAGCAGATTACTTCTCTTCGGCAACCGCTGGTTGGAAGATTTCTGACGAAGCATTCTTACAAAATGTCAGCTGGATTGATTTTATGAAAATACGTGCCAGCTACGGAACATTGGGGAACAACGCAGGGCAAAATCTATACAAAGCACTCCTTAACGGCGAGGCAACCTACGTACTTAACGGAGCGATCGTCAATGGTATAGCCACAGGACTTTTGCCCAATGCTAATGCAAAATGGGAAATTGCCGAAAAACTTGACCTTGGGTTTGACCTCAATGTATTTAATGACAAATTAGGCATCGTGTTTGACTATTTCGTAGAAGACCGAAAAGATTTGTTAATTTCTAATTTCCCCGTATCGGGAATTATCGGAACGGGAGCACCAGGGGCTACCAACCCTACTGTAAATGCTGGAACAACTCGTAATAAAGGGATAGAATTAGCTCTCAATTTCAAACATAAATTTAATGAAAATTATTCATTTTCAGCAAATTATAATGTAACAAGAGTAAAAGGAGAAGTTACTGCTATTAACGGCGATGTTATCCCTGAAGGAGGAGCATTCAGCGTAGGACAATTAGCACCAGCTCGTATGGAACTCGGTATGCCTATTGGGTATTTCTACGGATTACAAACCGATGGAATATTCCAAAACCAAGCCGAAGCAGATGCTCACCCAAGCCAAATAGCTTTGGGAGCGAATGCTCAACCTGGTGATTTCCGATACAAGGATATTAACGGCGACGGGGTTATCAACTTTGATGACCGTACGTATTTGGGCAAACCCGTAGCCACGTATTATATGGGATTAAATCTGAATTTTAAACTCAAAAACTTCGATTTTTCGACCTATATTTATGCCGAATTAGACAAAGAAATGGTTCGTAACTACGAGCGAGCTCAGCCCAATGTAAATCGTCATCGGTTTTACTTGGAGCGTTGGCACGGCGAGGGAACCAGCAATTCCGTACCGAGAGTTACCACAGGAGCTACGGCTAATAACGTATTTTCAAGTTTCTTTGTAGAAGATGCTTCTTTTCTGCGTATGCAAAACGCTCAGATAGGGTACAATTTGCCAACATCGGCATTACAACAAATTGGCTTTGAGAGTATGCGAATTTTCGCCTCTGTGAATAATGTTTTCACTTTGACCAATTACAAAGGATACGACCCATCGGCTACCTCAGGAGCAGCCATCGGCGGAGGAATTGACTATGGATTTTATCCACAAGCACGTCAGTTTTTGTTAGGACTTAATGTAACTTTTTAAAATTAGCACAATGAAAAATTTTACAAAAATAAAGATAGTTAGTTTCGTAGTAATAGCCTCATTTGCTGGGCTGACAGCCTGTTCAGATGATTTCTTGGACAAAACAGACACCTACGAAATCAATTCAGAAACGTATTTCAATTCGAAAGACGATTATCAGAAAGCCCTTATCGGTGCGTATGATTTGCTTCAATCTACGTATTTGAACGTATTATTGGGCGAAATCGCTTCTGATAACACACTTTGCGGAGGTGAAAGTGCCTCTGATGTACCAGGCTTTCAACAAGTAGATGATATGATACATACGCCTGTGAATGCTCAGCTGAAAAACATTTGGGATTGGATGTTCGCTGGGGTAAATCGAGCAGCGTATATATTGGAATTCAAAGACAAAATCGATTTTGACGGAAAAGACGGACTTATAGCAGAGGCTCGTTTTCTTTACGCATATTACAATTTCGAGTTAGTAAAATGGTTTGGAGGTATTCCGCTAAAAAAAGATACTCGTTTTGTACAAGGCGATGAGCTGAAAATCCCACGTGCTTCGGTAGAGGAAGTATATGCTGCCATTGAAGAAAATTTGATTTTCGCAGTAGAAAAACTGCCCGAAACCCCAGCAGACGGACAAGTAGGACGAGCTACCAAAGGAGCTGCACAGGCACTACTCGGAAAAGCATATTTGTACCAAAACAAATTTAAAGAAGCAGCCGAAGTATTAGAAGAACTTATCGGTAGTGGAAAATACAAGTTGGTTCAAAATTACGCCACTATCTTTGAGAGTGAAGGCGAAAATGGCGAAGAATCGGTTTTTGAAGTACAATATACAGACTCAGAAGGAGCTGGTTTCGAATGCTTACAATGTAGTGAAGGTAACGTGGCGGTAGGTTTTAACGGCATTCGTAACTATAACGGACCTGTATTTGATTCGGGTTATAGCTTCAATGTGCCTACACAAGAGGCTGTTGATGCTTTTGAAACAGACGATTTGCGTAAAGATGTTGCCATTCTTGACATCGTAGCGTGGGCAGCCGCTAACAATGCTACTTATAGCGAAGGATACGAACATACAGGATATTATAACCGAAAATACATCGCTCGCAAAGGCGACCTAAATACGCCTGACCAGAATTTGACCAATCCGAATAATTATCGTGCTATCCGATACGTCGATGTACTTCTGATGGCTGCCGAAGCTCTCAACCGAGGGAGTATCAGCGATGAACGGGCTCTCAAATATCTAAATCAGGTTAGAGAACGTGCTTTCGGAAATGCTAATCACGCCATAAATGCTTCTGGTACAAGCCTTACCGAAGCTATTTGGGCAGAAAGACGCGTAGAACTCATAGGAGAGGGTATTCGTTTCTTTGATTTGGTTAGAACTGGACAAGGAACAAAAATCAGCGGATTTACCACTGGAAAACACGAGGTATTCCCAATTCCTTATGAAGAAATCAAATATGCTAACGGAAATTGGCAACAAAATTCGGGATATTAGTATATAAGATAAATGGAGATAATTTTTAATATTATATTCAAAATACAAATGAAAGCGATACGATTTATTTTCATAATTGCAACACTTTTGGGAGGATTTATTGCCTGTAAAGACGATTTTGGCGATATAGACTTCCTTAGTAGTGATAATGCCCCGACGGATGTAACCGCTGTATTTAGCGTTACGCAAGACAATTCGGGTGATGTGACCATTACCCCGACGGCATCGGGCGTGGTTTCGTACAAAATTTATTTTGGCGACAATACTGACGAGCCTGCTCAGGTGCGAGCGGGAGCTTCCGTAACGCATACATATCAGGAAGGTTCTTACGATGTAAAAATAGTAGCTTTGAGCCTTAGTGGAAAAGAAACTCAGGTAACGCTCCCTTTGGAAGTTTCTTTTAAAGCTCCTGAGAATGTAGTAGTTACAACCGAGAGTGATGTAGCTGTTTCTAAAAAAGTCAATGTTACCGTTACTGCCGATTATGCCATTAGCTACGATGTATATTTCGGTGAAGCGGGTAGTACAGACCCCGTATCGGCTAATATCGGTGAGCAAGCCTCATACACCTATGCTCAGGCAGGCACTTATACGATAAAAATAGTTGTAAAAGGAGCGGCTATCGCTACAATTTCTTCTGAGGCTACGGTAGAAGCCAAAACCTTAGTTCAGCCAGCAGCAGTAGCTACAACGCCTCCTATACGCAATGCAGAAGATGTGATTTCGATTTACAGCGATTCATATACCAATGTAGCGGGTACGAATTACAATCCTGATTGGGGACAAAGCGGACAAGGAAGCAGTTTTGCTACCTTCAAAATTGGTGATAATGAAATGTTACAATATATCAACATCAGCTATCAAGGAATTCAATTTGCCAATGAAATTGATTTGTCCGAAATGGAATTTTTACATCTTGATGTTTGGAGTGGGGGAGTAACTTCGTTAGAAACATCACTTATCAGCAAAGCAAGTGGTGAAAAACCATTCAAAAGTAATCTATCAGCAGATAGCTGGACGAGCATTGACATTCCGATTTCGGCATTTACCAATCAAGGATTGTCAGTTAGCGATATTCATCAGTTGAAATTCGTAGATGGCACGACTCCTTGGGCAAAAGGTACAATATTTATTGATAATATTTATTTCTATAAAAAATCATCTTCAATCTTGATTCAAGATTTTGAAGGAGAAGAGGTTAAATTTACATCATTTGGTAATATTCCCAATGCAAATGTTGTCAATAATCCGAAATCTTCACAAGCAAATTCTTCTGCCAAAGTGGCTGAACTAACCAAATCAGCAGGGTCTGAAACTTGGGCAGGAACATTTTTTGAATCGAAATCTCCTTTTGATTTAAAAAATTTCCCGAAAATAAAAATGAAAACACTTTCGCCCAAAGCTAATATAAAAGTTTTGGTAAAACTCGAAAATGCCGATGCAAGTACTACATACGAAATTGATGCAATCAACACGCAATCATATAGTTGGGAAGAACTCACCTTTGATATGAGTGCAGCTCCTGATGCTTCCTACACCAAGTTTGTTGTTTTCTTTGATTTTGGCAACAATGGAGATGGTAGCGTATATTATTTTGATGATATTAAATTAACGAAATAAATTTTAAATTAAAAAGAGATGAAATCCATTAAATGTTATATACAGATATTTCTACTTATGACGGCAAGTCTTGCGATAAGTAGCTGTAAAGAAGAGTATTCTGTTGGGGATATTACAAGTCCTTCGCAGGTTGAAATAAAATACGAAATTGTGGGAGTTGATTCCAACAATCCTCACGGAGACGGTAGCGGATATGTTAATTTCACCATTACGGCAAACAATGCCATAACGTATCGATTAGATTTAGGCGATGGCAAAACCGAAATGACAACTTCGGGAATACTCAAATATCGTTATACGAAAATCGGAACCAACAAATATACCGTAGTGGCAAGTGCCGTAGGAGCGGGAGGAACAGCTACTTCCAAAACGATTGATATAGAAGTATTTAGCTCCTTTGCAGATGCCGAAGCCGAAAATCTGTTGGCGGGCAAAAATGTAGGCGATAGCAAAACGTGGTATTGGGCAGCTGATGTAGTAGGCTATGCGGCTCTTGGACCTCAGGAAAATGGAGAATTTTCGTTTGGAGCTTGGTGGCAAGCACCTCCGTTTGATGCTACCAGAACGTGTATGTTTGAAAATTCGTTTATATTCTCTCGTACATCTAATGGTATTACCTTTGAGCAAACTGCTGATTATGTATTCGTCCCAGGGGCTTATGCTTCTGTATTGGGTGTAGAGGGTAATAAATGCTACGGAACAGATGTTATCCCTTCTCTTAAAGGGAAAAAATTAGTTTCGTTTGCTCCGTCTTCTTCCAAAGCGGCTCTTCAAGGAACATATGATAACGCCCCATATCGAAAAACTAGTTTTGAACTTTCTGACAAAGGAATGCTTGGTTGGTGGGTAGGTTCCAGCACGTATGATATTATCAAAATAACGGACAAATCGCTAATTGTCAGAATAATGCAACCTAATAGTGAATTTGCGTGGTATCATATTTTCTCATCAACCAAACCAACAAAGCAAAGTAGTTTTAGCAAATTAGTTTGGTCTGATGAATTTGATAAAGACGGAGTTCCCGACTCTACCAAATGGACTTACGATTTAGGAAGAGGCAACAACGGTTGGGGAAATAACGAGTTGCAAACATATACCAACAATTCCGAAAATGTATTCATAAGTGGCGGAACACTTAAAATAACAGCCAAAGCCGATGGAAATGGAGGATATACTTCTGCCAGATTGAAAACAGAGAATTTGTATCAATTCACTTACGGAAAAGTTGAAATCCGAGCCAAACTCCCTGCTACTCAGGGGACTTGGCCTGCACTATGGATGCTCGGAAGTAACTTTGCTACCGATGGTTGGCCCCGCTGTGGCGAAATAGACATTATGGAACAAACTGGCGATGACAAAGCAAGCGTTTTGGGAGCTACGCATTGGCTTAATACGGCAAATAATACCAAAGCAAGCCATTCGCTGACAACTGCAGTTCAAAATACATCATCGGAATTTCATATATATACAATGGAATGGACAGCCGAAGCTATCAAGTATTATGTAGATGGTGTTCAGTTTTTTGAATTGACCAACAATGCCTCTTTACCTTTCAATGCTAATTTTTTCCTTATAATGAATGTAGCCATAGGAGGTAATCTGGGCAAAACAGTAGATCCTAACTTCACATCTGATACTATGGAAGTGGATTATGTAAGAGTATATCAATAGAAATTTAAACATAAATTACAATATTATTGCTTTTTATCACTATGAATCACTTCACGAAAGTACAGATTTATATGATAGTGGTAATCCTGAAGCCCAATACTGTTTCGACAGAAATTGGGAGTTCAATGGCAATGTTGTAGAAATTCAGAGGTTTGGTACTTTTATTCGTATATGCACCAATGACAAAGGACATACCGCTACCGCCAATATTTCTCTTTTGGTAAAATAATAAAACCATAGTTAGTCAATAAAAAAGGCTGTAAAAAGTTTTTTTACAGCCTTAACGATTGATTTCTTAATTAAATAAAAAAGCCATCTTTTTCAGACAGCTTTTTAAAAATACAATAATAAAATTTCGGAATAAAAATTATCTTAATCAGCTAAGATAGTGGCTTTGTTATTATTAAATTCCAAAGTTCCTCCATCAATAGCTAATAAAAATTCATTTTTTTTATTACCTTTTTCAAAGCGTGAAACTACACTTTCTTTAGGCTGAATATCACCATAAAGTTTTATATATCCTTTTGTTAGAACAGATATAATAGGAGCGTGATTTTCAAGCATCTGGAACTCTCCATCTGCCCCTGGTACAGAAATTGATTCTACTTCGCCCTTATACAAAATCACATCAGGTGTAACGATTTCTACCTTCATAAGTATTTGTTTTTCAAATTATTGAACTTCGGCTAACATTTTCTCACCCGCCGCAATAGCATCTTCGATACTTCCTTTTAAGTTGAATGCTGCTTCTGGCAAGTGGTCTAATGCTCCGTCAATAATCATATTAAATCCTTTGATAGTGTCTTTAATATCTACCAACACACCTGGAATACCCGTAAACTGCTCCGCCACATGGAATGGTTGCGACAAGAAACGCTGTACACGTCTTGCACGAGCTACCGCCAATTTATCTTCCTCTGAAAGCTCTTCCATTCCTAAGATAGCGATAATATCTTGAAGCTCTTTGTAGTGTTGCAATAATTTTTTAACACGCTGAGCACACTCATAATGCTCTTTTCCTAATATTTCAGGAGTCAAAATACGCGAAGTAGAATCCAATGGGTCTACCGCAGGATAAATCCCCAACTCAGCAATTTTACGCGACAATACCGTAGTGGCATCTAAGTGAGCAAACGTAGTAGCAGGTGCAGGGTCTGTCAAGTCGTCCGCAGGAACGTAAACCGCTTGTACTGAGGTGATTGAACCTGTTTTTGTAGATGTAATACGCTCTTGCATTGCCCCCATTTCCGTTGCCAATGTAGGTTGATAACCCACCGCTGATGGCATACGCCCAAGAAGTGCCGATACCTCAGAACCTGCTTGTGTAAAACGGAAAATGTTATCCACGAAGAAAAGAACGTCTTTCCCTTGACCATCACCAGCTCCATCACGGAAGTATTCCGCAATCGTAAGTCCTGACAATGCCACACGAGCCCGAGCCCCTGGCGGTTCGTTCATCTGACCGAAAACAAACGTAGCTTTCGAGTCTTGCATTGCTTTTTTATCCACTTTGGTAAGGTCCCAACCGCCTTTCTCCATAGAGTGCATAAACTCCTCACCATATTTTATAATTCCAGATTCCAACATCTCTCTCAAAAGGTCGTTCCCTTCACGCGTACGCTCCCCTACTCCTGCAAATACCGAAAGCCCTCCGTGTCCTTTTGCGATGTTATTGATAAGTTCCTGAATAAGAACGGTTTTCCCTACTCCAGCACCTCCAAACAATCCGATTTTTCCTCCTTTTGCATACGGCTCAATAAGGTCAATTACTTTGATACCCGTAAAAAGCACTTCTGTTGAAGTGGATAATTCTTCAAATTTAGGAGCTTCGCGGTGGATAGGCAATCCGTTAGCACCCTCTTTGGGTAAGTTTCCTAAACCATCAATTCCGTCACCAATCACGTTGAATAAGCGTCCATAAATATCTTTTCCGATAGGCATTTGAATTGGTTTTCCTGTTGCAACCACCTCAGTGTCACGGCTTAACCCTTCTGTAGAATCCATCGAAATAGCTCTAACTACATCTTCACCAATATGCGATTGTACTTCCAAAACTAATTTTGAACCATCTGCCTTAACAATTTCCAACGAATCGTAAATTCGAGGAAGTTCGCTTTCGGAAGCAAATACAACATCTACTACTGGCCCAATTACTTGTGATACTTTACCTTTTTGAGACATTACTTTATTTTGTTCTTTAAAATTTTGACAATTAATATTTCGTGTGATTCAACCTTTGAGTTGAATAATACACACTTACGATTGTCTGCAAAGATATACCATTTATTGAGAATAGAAAAAATTTTTTTTGTTAATTTTCTTCCTGAAATGATTTTTAAACTTTCATTTATTTACAAAAAATTGATATTCAATAAAATAGAATAAATAAATGAATTAAAAAAATGTTAATTCTCGCTTTTGAATTCGTCTAAAACTTTGTACGAAAGAAAAATATACCTTATCTTTGAAATTCTTCTAATAAGAAATTATATTG
>JAUNHN010000204.1 GCA_030523915.1 Capnocytophaga sp.
GAGCAATTTCTGAATTTTTTAGAATTTCAATTGCCAAGGGTACTAAATCATTAAAAGTAATCTGTTCTCCAGTAACTCTTTGTTCTCCAATGGTATATCCTGATTTTAAAGCATCATGACCAGTTAAAACGCATCTAAATTGATCAATAATGCGTTTAGCAAACGCATGGAAAGTATAGCTATCAAAGCGTGAAGACAATTCATTTCCACATCTTCGTTTGACACGCTCTTTTAGATTTGTACTTGCATCAACTTTAAATGAAATAGCTAGGATTCTTTTGGGATAACGACACGTTCCTGTACGGAATAAGAAATCAGCACGCTGTGCCAGCATTTCCGTTTTTCCTGCACCTGGTCCTGCTGTCAATGCAAGGCATTTTTCTTGCTCTAAAACTGCTCTCTTGGCATTGGGTTCTAAAATCAAACCATCAGCAGGTTGCCATTGTTCTACTGGAATCATTCTGGGATCTCCTGTAGCTTAGCTTTTACTCTATCAGCAAGGCGAGATAATTCTTCAGGCATATTTTGCAATAATTCCTCATCAGTTAAATTTGCAAGAGCTTGAAGATGATTTGCAGGTTTACTGCCTAATTTAAATAAATGATGGTAACTGGAAAAAAGTTTTTGTTCGTCTTCACTATATTGTTCAGATTTATGGTGGCTTTTACCTAAAACAGATGCAATTAATTTTTCATCAGGTAGTTCATCTCTATCCTTTAGTTCGAATTTAGACGGATAGGCTTTAAGCATTGAAAAATCTAGATCCATTGGATAAGAAAAAAACACACCTAAACTTTCTAAACCAGTAAAAATATCTTGGTTCTGTTTATTTTGATCTGTATATGTATGATTTTCCCTAATTTCAGATTTATTCCATTTTGGAATTGTATCTGCCTGTAAAAATATAACGTTATATTGAGATAATTGGTCGTTTACATATTTAATTCTGCCCCATCCTCCACCAAATCTACCGACATCTAAATCCAATAAAGTAACATAAGGAATATCTAACTGAGATAGTAATCACCAAAAATGATTCACATGTCGTCCACCTAACGGAGCTATTGTAATAGCTGATTCATCAACTGGAATACCTTTAGCACTAAAAATTCGTGGTAAAACAATTTCTTCACTATCTCCCTCCCCCAATACAACCATTCGAGCAAAATAAATTTCAGGAAAGGCTTGTACTGCTTCTCGCACAAATTTATAAGCATCATCTGATTTCTCGGGTAGCTGAATACATCTAATTGATGATGTTCTATCTGAATCTAAACGTAAATAGCGAATCTGTTCAGGAGAGACTCTACGCAACATAGTCGGTGCATGCGTTGCTATTAACGCTTGTGCGTCTTGATGTTCCGTTGCTGTTTTTAGGGCATTGACGATGCGTCCTAAATAATGTGGCGACAAACTATTTTCAGGTTCTTCTAACGCAATAATTGTAAAAATTGGGGGACGTAATTTTGCAATGTCAAAATTATCATCTCCGTCATTTAAAACAGAATGACTAATTGACTGCGATGCTAGAACTAAAGACAAATAGAGCATAGATTTTTGCCCATCACTCAAACGCGAAAAATCTACTAAGTTTGTATCATGTCCAGGAGTAAAAGAAACTGACATATGTCGTAAAATATTTTCTATTTCAGAATGTGCAAAAGAAATTTTGGGTTCTTTAAAATAGTTTCCTTTATGCAATTTTTCCCAGCTTTGCTTTAATCGCTCACTAAAATTTTTGACTGACGGATTACCTTCAAGAGTATTATTAATTTGCTCTGTTAATTCATTAATACTACTTCTCTCATTTTCCCAATTAACTGCTCTTAATAAACGACCTAAAAGAGCATTAGCATTATATGCAATATGATCCACTGGATCTCTTTGAGCTGGCAAATAATGAATTTGAATCTGATTTCTATCTGCTCTAGGAACTAATTTAGTGATTTCTTTTCCTTGAGAATCTGGTTCTAATACATATTCAAAATTCTCTTCGATCTCTCCAATAAAATCCATAGTTGCAGTAAGGCGAAATCTCACAATAGGAATGCCACTTGATGAATTTAATCTCATATGATTAAAAAATGGAGCGACTGTTGAATTATCTGAATCATTATATGTTTCGGGGAAAGTAAAATCAGCTTCAATTATTAATTTACGTTGTTCAGGCATTTCTTGCTCATTATGTGGAATATGGAAATCAGAACGTTTAATTCGACGTAGTGATTGATCAAAAGCAAATAAACGGCAAAGAGCCTGTAAAATAGCTGTTTTTCCAGAACCATTAGAACCAATTAAATAAGTGATCTCATCTAACTCTAATTCCGTTATTTCATTACCAAAACTTTGGAAATTAGAAAGTCTTACTGTTTGTAATTTCATTTTTCACCTCAAATTAAGTTTTCTTTAAATTCCTGTAATTGTCCCAACAAAAACGCCCCAATATGCTGATGTACAATACCATCAATATTATCCTGCCAAAAATCGTCCATCGTGATGACATATTTCGGGTAATTATCTGCAATTGCTTGCAAAGGCGAAAATTCACGCTGAACGGTTTGCTCGCTTTCCAATTTATACGCCACTTGGATATAAATTTTTTCGTTTTGTTTTTGGGCGATAAAGTCAATTTCTTGCGTACCCAATTTGCCAATATACACTTGATAGCCACGGCGTTTGAGTTCTAAATAAACCAAATTTTCCAAAATACCCGAAATCAAACTG
>JAUNHN010000033.1 GCA_030523915.1 Capnocytophaga sp.
ACCTCACTTTTCATAGCTCTGGCTTGGTCTTTGATATTTACCCCAGAATCAGATTCATAGACTGGCAAATTTCTAAATCCACTAAAACTCCAAGTTCCTTGAGAAGCCGCTGTATTAACATCTTTCCAAGCTATATAGCCCAAATCAGTTACAGAAGCAGAGAGCGTAAGTCCATCTATGAAAGAAGAGGCTTTATATACAATGCCCAAATCTACCGCTGCACCGAAACCAGGCAAGCCAAAAGTAGGTCTCGTAAGCCCTCGAACTTGATTATCATTATACTTAAATTGTGAATTAAATATCGCAGCTTCTAACTCTGTATCACCTTCTATTACCCATTGATTTCCATTTTGTGTAGCAGTAAGATGATTTACCTTGTATTGGGCGTAACTTCCTCCTACTAAAAATTTAAACTTCCCTCCTACTGTTACTTCTCTATTGAGTTTACGCGAATGCCCAAAAACCAACTCTGCATAGGTTTCAGACCGTAATCCTAATTTGTCGAAATCATATTGCTGTTTTGTTTGTGGAGCTTTCATAAAAACGAAAAAACTATGAGGAAGTGTAGCGTACGTATTGGAGCGTATATTTAATTCTACCAAATTTGCTCCTCCAAAAGCCCTAAAAACTCCTGATAACACATTGTAATTCAGATTTATATCAAAATTTACACGATTTTTTATTTTTTTCAAAAAAGTATGGCTATCTACCTCAGGATTCATAAATGTAGTTTTGTCATAATCGGGGTCGTTTTCCAGAGGATATAGAAATGTAGAAGTTCCATTTTTGCCCGAAGTTCTGATATTAATATTTCCCAAAAAAGGAACTGCAATATATTGACTATCAATAAAAGCTGGATTCATTTGATGCCTAAACATTGAGGTTTCCATAAAATAGGACGAACGTAATTCTTGAGCCAATACACTACCCACAGAAATTGCTAATACAAAGGTAATAATGAATTTTTTCATAATCAAAACAAATTAAATCGCTATATTCTGCTACTAATCAAGCTGATATTTGCTTATTACAAGAGGCAAAACTAATAAAATTATGTTATTATCAAAATATATAATGCAAAAATTAGCATAATTTTAAAAAAGTCTTTACAAGATTTATTTATTTTTTAGTTTTATCCCGTTTTCATTTTTCTAAAATACCTTATAGAAATTTACTAAATAAGTCAATAAAAATAACCATTAATATCGCAAATCCCACCAAAAAATTAAATCCTGTACTATACAAAAAGCCTATAAAAGCTCCTTTTACCGATTTAATAGCTTTGTTTGTATCTTGGCTATCGTGCAAAAGTTCCCCGACCAAAACCCCTACAAACATTCCCACCAGAAAACCCAATGGAATTGGAATAAAAAAACCTATTATTGTTCCTACAATTCCGCCTATATTTCCCCAATTAGTACCTCCATATTTCTTAGCTACTTTAATAGGAATCAAATATTCTAAAAGCATTGAAAGAGCAGTAAGTATTGCAAATACCCAGATATACGCCATTGCAAGGCTATCGCCACTACCCAAAAATTTATACGCAAACAGCCCCACCAAGCACAAAAGTAGCCCTGGCAACATCGGGATAATAGTTCCTATAATTCCTGCTATAACAAGCAGAATACTTAATATCGTTATTGTTATTTCCATTTTCAGGTTTTAATATTTTTGACCCAAAATAAAACATTACTTTTTAAAATAACGTTCGCGTATTTTGTTTATTTTGTTTCGATTATTCCTATCGTTCCAAAAAACAATAATTGCTAAAATTATTATAATCCACCACATAACAAATAAATTTTACTAAAATTACTTCCGTGTATCGCTATCTATAAGTCCGTCCCGAAGGCGAATAATCCGATGTGCGTACTGAGCTATATCTTCCTCGTGAGTTACTACAATAACAGTATTCCCTTTGCTATGAATTTCATTAAAAAGCCCCATTATTTCGAGAGATGTTTTGGAATCCAAATTTCCAGTAGGCTCATCGGCTAAAATAATTGAAGGATGGTTCACCAATGCCCTTGCTACGGCTACACGCTGGCGTTGCCCTCCTGATAACTCGTTGGGTTTATGCGTCATACGGTCGCTAAGCCCTACAAGTTCTAGCATTTCTTTAGCACGTTCTCTACGTTTTTCCTTACCTATACCTGCGTATACCATCGGAAGGGCTACATTATCCAAAGCTGTGGTTCTCGGCATCAAGTTAAACGTCTGAAATACAAAACCAATTTCTTTATTGCGAATATCGGCAAGCTCTCCATCAGGCATCTTACTCACATCTTTCCCATTGAGAATATATTCCCCCGAAGTAGGCGTATCAAGACAACCCAAAATATTCATCAGAGTTGATTTTCCCGAACCCGAAGGTCCCATCAGAGCCACATATTCTCCTTTTTCGATGATGAGGTCGATGCCTTTTAACACGTGAAGAATTTCACTTCCTAACTTAAAATCACGCTTTATGTCTTTAATTTGTAATAAACTCATTTTAAAACCGAAACAATTAATTTAGAGAATTATCATTTTTGGGCGAATATACTAAATTTTCATCATACCTTAACAAAGAAAAGTTCTTTTTTTTGTTCCTTCCGAATAAATATGTATCCTTGCGTAAAAACATCGATACAAACAGTTACTTGAGGGTGAAGAACTAATTGCTTCCAAATTTTGTAATTTCTTTTTGAATGTATATCATTGATTATCAAAACACTATCGTTGTGCATATATTCCAAATATAAAACCAAAGGAATATTTTCAGATATTTTTTTAAGAAAAATCAAATCAATTTTTTCTCCTTCAGAAGGAAATCCCGTCTGAATGAGGATATTTTGTGAAGTTTCTTGCAAACATTTTTGCAAATTTTCATCATCTACTAAAATTGATTTTACATCAAAATATCGAATAAGTTTTCTTAACAATTCATACTGAGTTGAAGAAATTCCTAATCTTGGAAAATCATTTTTCAGTTTTTCTTTTTGTCGTAATCCTTTGGTTATCAAATTAAAAACAAACGGAGAATGCACCCCGTGTAGATGAATTGATTTTATCAAAAATGAAATATAACTAAAAAAAAACATCACTGTACCGAAATAAAATATTTGACAAAAATAGAAAAAACAATTCATAAATTTTCTATCTGACAAAAAAGTTATATATTGCGGAGTTAATCGGAAGAAATTTACACAAACTGAATTTATCATTTAAAATCTATGAAAAAAAAGAAAAAGTTAGAATTACATTGGCAGATTTTCATCGGAATGCTTTTAGGAGGATTACTCGCTTTATTAATGTTACAATTTCCGTGGGGAAAAAATTTCGTTTTGGATTATATAAAACCTTTTGGAAATATGTTCATCAAATCGCTCAAACTCATTGCTATTCCACTGATTTTGGCATCACTCATTAAAGGTATCGCCGATTTAAAAGACATTTCCAAATTTTCTATCATCGGAACAAGAACCGTGATTTTGTATTTATCTACTACAATCTTGGCTGTTTCCATAGGATTGGTAGTAGCAAATATTATCCAACCTGGAAAAATACTAACGGAAGAAACTCGCAAAGAACTAATGGCTGGTTATCAGGCACAAGCCTCCACAAACATAGAAGTAGCTCATAAACAAAAGGAAGCACGTCCATTAGACCCTATTGAGAATTTAATTCCTGACAATCTTTTTAACGCTGCTACGGATAATGTGAATATGCTACAAATCATTTTCTGTGCAATGCTTTTCGGATTTGCAATGATTTTAATTTCGGAAGAAAAAACCAAACCTGTAAAAGATTTTTTTGACAGCTTAAATGATATTATACTGAAAGTCATTGACTTAATAATGAAATTTGCCCCTTATGGAGTATTTGCTCTCATTGCAGGATTAATCGTAGAAATTCCAAATGCCGAGATGCTTTCGGCTTTGCTGGTATATGCCCTTTCGGTAATTATTGGTTTGAGTATCATGATGGGAGTTTATTGCCTTTTGGTATGGACTTTTACTAGAAAAACACCAAAATTCTTTTTGAAAAATTTAGCTCCTGTACAGCTTTTGGCTTTCTCTACAAGTTCCAGCTCTGCTACTTTACCTCTCACTATGGAAACCACTGAAAAGAAACTGGGTGTAGATGAGGAAGTTGCAAGTTTTGTAGTTCCTTTAGGAGCAACGGTAAATATGGACGGAACAAGTTTATATTTAGGAATTGCAGCTATATTCATCGCACAAGCCTTTGCAATGGATTTGAGTTTGACGGCACAGTTAGGGATTGTAGCTACGGCTACTTTAGCTTCTATCGGTACGGCAGGGGTTCCAGGGGCAAGTATTGCCATGCTAGTTATTATTTTGGAACAAGCTGGCATTCCTGAAGCTGGATTAGCATTGATTTTAGCCATTGACCGTCCATTAGATATGCTACGAACCGTAATCAATGTAACGGGAGATGTCTGCGTAGCGATGGTAGTAGGGAAATCAGTCGGAAAATTAAAAAATATGGAAGAAAATATTTAATTTTTCTTTCAATTATTTAAAAATAAATATAAAAAAATCAATTATTAAAAAAATGAATAGAATTACAACTATTTTCAATAAAAATAAAAAAATCCTATCAATATACTTTACAGCAGGTTTTCCAAATCTTAATGATACGGTTTCTATTATCGAAACATTGGCTGACAATGGTGTTGACATTATTGAAATTGGCATTCCTTTTAGCGACCCTCTTGCCGATGGTCCTACCATCCAAGCAAGTTCCAAAATGGCTTTGGATAACGGAATGACGGTTTCACTACTTTTTGAACAGCTCAAAAATATCCGCCAAAAAGTATCCATTCCGTTAGTTATGATGGGTTATTTTAATCCAATTATGCAATATGGCGTAGAAAATTTTTGCCAAAAATGTGCAGAAATAGGTATCGACGGATTAATCATTCCCGATTTACCTTTGGATATTTATACTGAAAAATACAAAACTCTATTTGAAGCAAATGGACTAACTAATATTTTCCTAATCACACCACAAACATCAGAGAAGCGAATCAAAGAAATTGATTCTATCACAAAGGGATTTATCTATATGGTAAGTTCAGCTGGAGTTACGGGGAGCAGACAAGACTTTGGAAATGAACAACTTACATATTTCAAACGAGTATCAACTCTCGATTTGAAAAGTCCATTAGTGGTAGGTTTTGGAATTAGCAATGCAGAAACATTTAACCAAGCAACTCTTTATACTGATGGAGCTATCATCGGGTCGGCTTTTATCAAATTCATTGAAGCAAATCCCATTTCAGAGATAAAAACATTTATTTCTTCCATAAACAATAAATCTTAATCTTTACAAAATTCGAGATTTAAGCCATAATACTTATATTTTTTAAATTAAAAAAGGTTGCCTTTTATGGACAACCTTTTTAGTTTTATATTTTTTTATTGTATTTTTATTATTTAAGGATAAATTCAGTTTCACCTATGGTTTTCAATTTATCATCAAAAACGGTTACTTTATAAACCCCTCTTTCAAATTTATCCCCAGTTTTTGAAACAAAATCACAAACATCAATATTTTTATTTTCATAAATAAATCGAGTAGCTGTACTATAATTAACAGTTACATTTTCATTAGATGTAGTTTCATTTTGTCCCATAGTTACTCCACTTGGGTCAACTAATTTCACATAGAAATAACGAGTTCCTGATTTGGCAATTTTATTAGCCATTACTGTGAAACATACACGAATTTTATCAGCAGCTCTTGATCTACTTGTTTCTATTAGTTTTCCGCTTGAACGCTCTTTAACAGCTTCAGTAGTTAATTTACTGATTTGTAATTCTTCACCACTTTCTACAACTTGCTTCAATTTAGTATTTTGTTGTACTAACGAATCAGCATATATTGTAGCTGTTTGCAAAGCTCCTGTTACACTATCACGTTGCTGTGTAATTACTGCATTTGAACGTCTTAAAGAGTCATTGATTGCTAACAAACGCTCACGCTCTTTTGTTAATGCAAAAACTTGATTACGATACTTAGACAGCGATGCCACAGTAACTTTCATCGTACGCAATGAATCAATGTACAAACTCACTTTGTTACGAGCTTCAATTAGCTCATCACTTGTAGCTTTATTTTCTTCAACAGCTTTATCATAGCTGGTTTTTAAAGCTCCAAGCTCTCTGATGATTTGCTCTTTTTGCTCGTTTAACTCCGTTTCACTTGCTTCTTTTTGCTTACGAAGAGAATAGGCGTTATAACCTACAAAACCCGTTGTCAGAGCCAAAATTCCTATTAAAAGTTTAGAAATAATTCCTCCGCCTTTTTTTGGAGCATTGTCATACTCATTCTCAAATGAAAAATCCTCTTTTTGAGAAGATTGATTTGATGTAGTTTCATTAAAGTCTTTTGAATTCATCATAGCTTTTTTCTTTTTGTTTACCGAGGCAAAGATATACAAAACTTGATAACTCTCATAATATTTTAAGTCCGATTCAGGAATTTATGGGTACAGAATTCATCAAATTATTCATTTAGTTGTTTATGAATGAGGCAAATATATTTTAAAATGAGCTTTCACTTTTAACATTAAATAAACAAAAGATTAAGAATTTATTTAATAAAATATATTCAAAAAATAGCACTTAATTAGAAAAAAGAAAGTAATTTTGCGTCGAATTTTGATACTTTTTCTATGTTATTAAGATATTGTACTGTTATTTTTGGGTGTTTAGCTTTGGGAGAGTTAGTGGTATATTTTACTGGAATCCACTTTCCGTCTAGCATTATTGGAATGTTTTTCCTAACACTTTTTCTGCATTTGGGGTGGATAAAATTACATTGGGTAAAAGCTATTTCTGACCTTTTACTTGCTAATTTAGGATTGTTTTTTGTTCCACCGAGCATTGCTATTTTAGTCTATTTTGACCTAATTGCAGCCAACTTTTGGTCTATAAGTATTGCTATTGTACTGAGTACCATTATAGTAATTGTCGTAACAGGGCATACTTATCAATTCTTTCGTAAAAAAACAAAACAACAATGAAAGCGTTTTTAGAAAATCCTCTGTTATTATTAGCACTTACTTTCATTATTTACTATGGGGTACAAATGCTTCAACGAAAGTATAAATCTCCTTTGCTCAGCCCTGTTTTGATAACAGTCTGTATATTAATCGGCTATCTTACTATTTTCAATATTTCACATACCGAATATGAAGAGATAGGAATTTATATTGAATTTTGGTTAAAACCTTCCATTGTTGCATTAGGAGTACCTTTATACCTGCAAATTTCACAAATCAAAAAGCAATTAATTCCTCTTTTAATTTCTCAATTCATAGGGAGTTTAACAGGAATTTTTTCAGTTTGTTTTATAGCTAAATCATTGGGAGCCAACAAAGAAATTATACAATCATTAGCACCTAAATCAGTTACAACTCCGATTGCTATTGAAATATCACAAACACTTGGTGGCATCACTTCGCTTACGGTAGCTTCTGTTATGATAACGGGATTTATTGGTAGCCTTTTTGGGTTTAAAATCTTAGAAATTTTCAGGGTTAAAAGCCAAATGGGAAGTGGCGTCGCCATAGGAGCTGCGTCGCACGGAATGGGCGTGATGGCTGCTCTCGGGCTTAGTGAAAAACACGCTGTTTATGCAAGTTTAGGAATGATTTTCAACGGAATTTTCACAGCTATTTTAGCTCCTTTTGTACTTAATCTAATAGCTCCTTGGTTATAATAAAAAAAGCCAAGATTTTTACTTGGCTTTTTCGTTATATTAAAATTAATTAGCTTATTAGTCAGCAAAAGCGTGTCTGTATTTTTTGACTTTGTTCCAAGCTCCACGTGTGAAATCTGGGATTTCAACGGGTGCACTTCCGTTTTCTAATGACAATTTAGAAAGTGGTACTAAGCAAGACCATTCTGCTAAGTCATACACGTCCATATCCAAAGGAAGTCCATTTCTTAGGCAATATACTAAGCGGTAGTCCATTATAAAATCCATTCCGCCGTGTCCACCTACTTTTTTGGCTTGTTCTTCCAATTCTGTATGGATTCTGTGTTTGTATTTTTTCATTAATATCTCTTTCACTTCTTTTGGTACAAAGCCGTGAGAACTTAAATTCTCGTGATTAGGCACTTCATCTTTTGCGATATTTTCAGGCTCTACGGTATATCCTTCCGTAGGATATTTGTTTGCAAATCCTTTTGTTCCAGTAAGTTGGTACATACGTGAATACGGACGAGGCGTCATTACATTATGCTGAATTTGCATCGTTTTTCCTTTTTCAGTTTTAATCATCGTCATCGTATGGTCGCCGTTTTGGAACTGAACATCTTTTTTACCTGTAATTTCGTTGTAAAGTTGTTGTCCTTTAAAAGGTTTTGTGTCGAAAGAAACCAAATAATTCATTTTATCACCTCTGTGAATGTCTAACGCTTGACAAGCAGGTCCCATTCCGTGTGTAGGATATACATCTCCTCTGTGTTTTGAATTATAATCCAAACGCCAGTTATTCCAGTATGCTTTCCAGAAATCATCTAAGCTATGGATATAAGACCCTTCGGCGTGGATAATTTCACCAAATAATCCTTGTTGAGCCATATTCAGCGATGTCAATTCAAAGAAATCGTACACGCAATTTTCAAGCATCATACAATGTAGTCGCTTTTTCTCTGCCATATCTATCAATGACCAAATTTCGTCCATTGTCATAGCCCCTGGCACTTCGATTGCTACGTGTTTTCCTTTTTCCATCGCGTATAAAGCCATCGGAACGTGTGTTTCCCAGTCTGTTGCGATGTAAACCAAATCCACATCTTCTCGCTCACAAAGAGCCTTCCAAGCATCTGCCGAACCGCTGTATGCCGCTGCTCTTACCACACCTGCTTTGTCTAAAATCTCTTGTGATTTTTCTACTCGTTCAGGACGCAAATCACAAAGAGCCGTTACTTTCGCACCAGGAATGTGCGTAAAACGCTGTACTGCACCTGGTCCACGCATTCCCAACCCGATGAAACCTACCCGAACCGTTTCCAATTTCGGAGTTACTAAATTTACTACATCTGTCTGACCAGCAGGGCGTTTCGGAGTTTCTACCTTAATAGGCTGATAACCTACTTTTGCCGTAGAAGTTGTCCCTGATTGTGTTGTTTTACAAGCAATTAGGCTCAGACAAAACATTCCGCCTAAAAGCATTCGATTGATTTTTTTAAACATAAAAAAAAGTATTTTAAGAGGTTAATTATTTACTATGGCAAATATAATATTTTTTATCAAAAGACAAAAAAGTTTAGGAGAATATAACAAAACTCTTTACTATTGTTTCTAATAACTCATTTTTTACGAAAAAAAACTTTCATGATACAAATTAAAACTTCACGTGAATATCTTTCCTATCCGAAAAATTTATTTTAATATCCTCCTCAGTAAGTGGCTTTTCAAATAAATTATTTTCAATAGTTACATTTTTCACTCGTTCAAAAAAGAATTTATGTTTATTCCAATGAAAAGGTTCAAAATTCTGATTACGAATTACTTTATTATTTCTAAAAATCAAATTATCGACCGATTTGGCATATAAAATAGGCTCATCAAATGTATCAAAAATATTATTCTCTATCACAATTCCTGAATGAAAAAATTGTTTTTGGTCGGGCAAATTTGGAATTTCAGGATAAATCGAAATTATAGCATTGGTAAACTGATAATTGGCTGTTAAAGCATTTACGAATCGGTTATTCCTGATAATCACATCTTTACAGGCTCCCGTTTCATACCAGCCATTGCTATCTCCACAAAGTAATATTGCTGTCCCGTGTGTTTGGTCAAACAAATTATCTTCGCAAATTACCTTTTTAGGAGTGCTAAACAAAGCTCCTCTAGCTCTATTGTTACGAATAATATTATTTTTGAAAATAACCTCGGGTGTCCACGTCAAATTCTCTATTCCAAAAGATTTTTCAGCGTTTATTTCCATTGGAATTGGCTCTGTAAAAGCAATTTCGAAAATTTTAGCTCCAAATTCCGTAGGTTTATCAACTGCCTTGATACTTTTTATTTGGTATGTTTTCCCGTCTACCAAATCCATCGTATTGGAAGATATAAATTGAGTTTGGTCGCCTACTTCGCCCCACAGAAATCCCCACGTTTGCGGATGCATATATTGTGCTTTGATTGTATTCACATCTACACGTTCTATCACTTTCAGATACGTTCCGTGTACATTAATAGCGTCATCTCCCATTGCTTCATATAAACCATTTTCTGAACGAATTACCCCTTTACAAGCTGAAAAATGAGTTGCATCGGCTTGAGTAGTAAAATAACGTGTGTCATTCTCTTTTAAACAAATCGAAAAATTGTTAAGTGTTACATTTTCAGACATTTGAGCTACTAATCCCATTCCGTAAGCATAATGTAAATTCACATTATCAATTACCGTATTTTTGCTATAATCAATAACGATTCCAGGTGTAGGACGGTGGAATCCCCTAAGTACCAATCGCTCTCCTGCCGAAGTATATTGACTTTGAGTCCAGCCCTCTATTTTTAGCTCGTTTGGACGAATTTCGCTTACTTTTTTTACCTTAAACTTTACATCAGCCCGATTATACGTTAGGCGTTTATTTTCATTGAAAGCCATCAACCAAGTTGGCTCAAACCGATAATCTCCTACGGTAATGTACAATTTTTCATCTTCGATTACATAATTCCCCGAAGGTTCTATTAAAGCGGTTACTGCGTCGTTCTCTTTATCTACATTCAACACCGTAAGTTGCCTTAAATGAGGTAATTGAAAATCCACAGAAAAATTTTTCAATGTAATATTCTCACAATTTTTCAGAACAAAGGGAATCATCGTTCCGTGAAAAATAAACGTACTTCCATTTCCATCAATAGTTATATTTTTGAGGTTTTCCAAATAAAAAGCTACATTTTTCGGATTGGTTTGGTCGTGATTTGAGATATAAAGTTCTTTTTCAAAACTTCCGTCTGGATAAAAATGATACACTCCTTTTTCTAAACGAAATTCATAATGAGGAGTTTGCATCGTATGAAATTTTTCAATATTTTCTTTTATTTTAGGAGAAAAATTTAAGTTTTGCTTCTTTTCATCAGCAACTTGATTTTTTTGAATATTACAACCTATTAGCAGACTTGCCACAAATAATAATAAATAAAAATAATTTTTCATTGGGATAAAGTTTTTATTGGTTCTCCTGCAAAGATAATTATTAAGCTACAATTCTAAAAATTTTTCCATAGAAAAAATTACTTTTGTGAGTTGAATTCAAGGAAAAAACAAAAACCTTGCTTACATTTTCGGTAATTATTCCGAAAATAGAATAACAAGGTTTTTATTTTACAATACATGCAGAATTTTATTTTATTTCTGACGAATTTCATCAGCAATAAATTCTTTTAACTTAATGATATTAGGAAAATTATGATATTTTGTAAATCGTTTCAATCCCATAAGTAACATACGTTGCTCATCGCCTTCGCTTAGTGAAATAATACCTTCTTTGGCTCGAGATGTGATTTTTTCGACCGCTTGATAAAGTCGGCATTGAGTCATTGCTATCTGTATTTTTTGATTTTCCTGACCGAAACGTTTCGTATTTTTCTCGGTTCGTAATACAGCCGATTCAGCAATGTAGATTTCCATCAGAATATCTGAAGCTATCATTAATAAAAGTTGATGTTTTTCTAAGTCTGTTCCATACTTTTGAATAGCGAATCCTGCCACCATCAGGAATACTTTTTTCAGACGTGTTATGAGTTCCTTTTCCTCTGCCATTATTTCCGAAAAATCAGGAATATCAAAAGAAGGAATTCCCATCAATTCGTCTTTCACAGCCATCGCAGGAGTGAGTAAATCCACGTGTCCTTTCATTGCTTTTTTAATAAGTATTCCTACGGATAAGATGCGATTTATTTCGTTCGTTCCTTCATAAATTCGGGTAATACGAGCATCACGCCAAGCACTTTCCATAGGCATTTCGGCTGAAAATCCCATTCCGCCGAAAATCTGGATTCCTTCATCGCTACAATGCTGAATATCCTCAGAAAGAACTACTTTCAAAATAGAACATTCTATGGCGTATTCCTCAATACTCTTCAGTTCAGCCTCATTGGTCGGATTTCCTTCAGCCTTACGTATTTCTATTCGATTTTCAATTTCTTTTGCTGTTCTATAAGTAGCCGATTCGCCTGCATAAAGATTTGTTACCATATCTGCTATTTTGCCTTTAATCGTACCAAATTCTATTATTGGAGTTCCAAATTGGATACGTTCTTTAGCATAATTAATTGCATTGGCAAGTACTCTACGCTGTGCGTCCAATGTAGCGGCTGCCAGCTTTATCCTACCTATATTAAGTACATTCAATGCTATTTTCAGTCCATTATTTCTTTCTGAAAGCATATTTTCAATCGGAACTTTGGTATTATTGAAAAATATCTGCCGAGTTGATGATGCGTGAATGCCTAATTTGTGTTCTTCTTCGCCTAAAGTAATTCCGTTCGGGTTATTGGGGTCATATTCTACAATGAAAGCCGAAATATTTTTATCATCACCGATACGAGCGAAAACCGTCAGTACAGATGCAAAACCTGCATTTGAAATCCACATTTTCTGTCCATTAATGGTGTAATATTTTCCATCAGAAGAAAGTTCTGCTTTTGTTTTCCCTGCATTGGCATCGGAACCAGCCTCAGGTTCAGTTAAGCAATATGCTCCAAAGGCTTTTCCTGTGGCTAATTTAGGAATGTATTTTAATTTTTGCTCTTCTGTTCCATACAGAAGAATAGGCATCGTCCCGATACCTGTATGAGCTCCAAAAGCAGTAGCGAATGAACCCGTAGCACCTGAAATATAATCACATACGAGTAATGAAGTTAAAAATCCCATTCCAAGCCCTCCATAAGCCTCTGGAACAGAAATTCCTAAAAGCCCCATTTCACCTATTTTTTGCATCATTTCAATGGTATAGGTATAGTCTTTTGCTTCAAAACGAGGTTTGTTAGGATAAATCTCTCTGTCTATAAACTCCTTAACGGTATCCCGCATCAAAATTTGCTCTTCTGAGAAATCTTCGGGAGTAAATACGTTTTCACATAGGGTTTCTTGTACTATAAATAGCCCTCCTCTTGTTGTTTCCATATATTTTGTTTTAAAAATGTAGTATTACTGCTACAAATATAACAAAATAAATTTTAATTTGGAAGGATTTTATTATTTTATTCACAAAATAACATACGATTTTCTTACTATTTTCATAAATATATCGCAAGAAATCATATCTACAAAAAAAGAAATGAACAAATTTCTCTGTTCACTTCTTATTATTTATCGATACATAGCTTCAATTTCTTTGCTATAATTTGCATAAATCACTTTGCGTCTAAGTTTCAATGTTGGGGTAATTTCATTACGTTCTATCGAAAATGCGTTAGGAAGCAAGGTAAATTTCTTAATTTTCTCGTAATCAGGCAAATCATTTTGAAATTTTTGTAATTGCTTAGTAATATAATCTATCACTTGACTATTTTTCAATAGCTCGGCAGTAGATTTATATTTGATATTAAGCTCTTGAAGAGCGTTGGTAAGCATCTCAAGATTAGGAACTATCAAAGCTGAAACATATTTTTTGCCATCAGCTATTACAGCTATTTGGTCTATTAGATTGTATTTCCCTACTTTCCCTTCAATATGCTGAGGAGCAATATATTTGCCATTGGAAGTTTTCATCAGCTCTTTGATTCTGTCTGTAATGAAAATATTATTTTGAGCATCTAAATTTCCTGCATCTCCTGTTCGTAAAAATCCATCTTCGGTAAAGGCTTTTTTAGTTTCTTCAGGATTTTTGTAATAACCTTTCATTACCATTCCTCCTTTTACCAAAATCTCATTATCCTCTCCTATTCTAATTTCTACGCTGGGCATAATCGACCCTACCGATTGCATATTGAAATGCTCATCTCCCCAACACGATACTGTTGCCAATGTTTCGGTCATTCCATAGCCTAATTTCACGTTAATTCCTATTGAATGAAAAAAACGACCAATACTTGGTTCTAAATTAGCTCCGCCACAAGGCATAAAACGAATACGTCCTCCCAATGATTTTTTCAATTTTGAGAATACTAACTTTTCAGAAAGATTATACGACTTTTTAAGTAACCATGATTCTTTTTCTCCTTTTTGCTTAATTTCCAACACTTTACGCCCTGTACGCACTGCAAAAGTAAATACAGCTCGTTTTATAAACGACGATGTTGCAGCCATATCGTGAACAGTAGCAAATATTTTCTCATAAAACCTTGGAACTGCACACATTACAGTTGGTTTCACTTCTAATAAAGCATTTTTTATTGCATTCGTATCTTCTAAATAATACACCGTAACTCCTTTATAAAGTGTATAATACGTCCAAGCTCGTTCAAAAACGTGTGATAAAGGCAAAAATGCCAACGAATCATCTTTTTCGGATACTTCAAGACGCTGGTCGTGTCCTATTAATTGGTAAGCCAAATTTTCATAATCTAACATTACTCCCTTAGGTTCACCAGTAGTTCCTGAAGTATAAATTATTGTAAATAAATCACTTAAATTCTTTTGAGAGATACGTTCTTCAAGTTCTTTTTGATAAATATCTGCTTTTCCCAAATCCAAAAAATCAGTCCATTTTATGGAATATTTATTTTCCATTAGGTCAATCGTATCTTTGAAAACTACAATTTTTTGAAGTGAAGGACATTTTTCAGCGATTTCAAGTGCTTTTTCGTATTGTGGTTTATCTCCTACAAATAAAATTTTTACTTCTGCGTGATTAAGCACATAAAGAGCTTGTTCTGAGGTATTTGTAGCATAAATAGGTACTGGAATAGCGCGTATTTGGAGGCTTGCTAAGTCCGCAATCGTCCATTGAGGCATATTTTGAGAGAAAATACCAATCGTATCTTGCGGTTTTACCCCAAATGACAATAACGATTTGGAAAGTAAATCAGTAGTTTTGCCTAACTCTTCCCAAGTAATTCCGTCCCATTCTTGTCCTATTTTACCCATTAAGGCTTTTTTAGTACTGTATTTTTTCACATTCTGCTGAAAAACAGATACATAATGATATGGTAATAAGTTCATTGTTAGTCATTAATTTTGGGGGCAAATATAATAAAAAAGTAGAATATTCAGTATAAAATCAAAAAAATCAGTATACAATCTCTATTATAACAAATCGAAGGAGTTTTTTCTAATTCTTCACAAACAGCTAAATAACATTAATAGGATTTTTATACGCCAAACATCACTCCTTTCTCTAATTAAAACATATTTTTTGTGAAAAATAAATAGTCTTTTCCTATATTCTTTCCATTTTTTATAAAAAATAGCTTTTATTTGATTTTCTAAATAAGATTAATAAAAAAATGCAAATCTATAATATAGATTTGCATTTAAAAATAAAAAAACAAATTGTATAACCCTAAAATTATTAAGCCAACATTGTTACAGGATTCTCTATGTAGGTTTTCAAAGTCTGTAAAAATTGAGCTCCTGTAGCTCCATCAACTGTGCGATGGTCACAAGCCAAAGTTACCTTCATTGTATTACCTACTACGATTTGTCCGTTTTTAACTACTGGCTTTTCGACAATAGCCCCAACTGACAAAATCGCTGAATTAGGCTGATTGATAATCGAAGTAAATTCCTCAATACCAAACATTCCTAAATTAGAAACTGTAAAAGTACTACCTTCCATTTCGGCAGGTGTTAATTTTTTATTGCGAGCACGTCCTGCTAAGTCCTTCACCTGCGTTCCTATTTGTGTAAGTGTCAGTCTATCAGTAAATTTAACTACTGGAACTACCAATCCGTCTTCTACCGCTACCGCTACCCCAATATGAACGTGCTGGTTGTACACCGTTACATCTCCTTTCCAAGAAGTATTCACTTGCGGGTGTTTTTTCAATGCCATTGCACACGCTTTTACTACCATATCGTTGAACGATACTTTGGTATCAGGTAAGTTATTAATTTGACCTCGCGATGCCATTGCATTTTCCATATCTATCTCAATAGTTAAATAGTAGTGTGGTGCTGTGAACTTAGATTCTGACAGACGTTTTGCAATTGTTTTACGCATCTGAGAGTTTTTCACTTCTTCGGTAGCCTCCACTCCTATTGGAGCAAATGAAACAACTGGTGTAGCCACTGATTTATCTGAGCTTTGTGGCTGTACTGACACCGATGGAGTAAAGTTTTCAACATCTTTTTTCACAATACGCCCGTTTTCACCAGAACCTTTTACTTGAGAGAGGTTAATTCCTTTTTCTTGTGCTATTTTTTTAGCCAAAGGTGAAACAAAGATGCGTCCTTCTGATGTTGTGGTCTCTACAACAGTAGCACTTTTTTCTTCTGAAGCAGAAATAGCTGCTTTTGGAGTTTCTGCTTGGGTTTGAACTGGAGTTGAAGCCGTTACTTTTCCTCCTGAAGCTACCACAGCACTCACATCTGTACCAGCTGGACCTATAACTGCTAAAAGAGCATCTACGGGAGCTGAATCTCCTTCTTTTATACCTATATATAATAATGTCCCAGCATAGAACGATTCAAATTCCATTGTGGCTTTATCGGTTTCGATTTCAGCCAAAATATCGCCTTCACTTACTTTATCTCCCACTTTTTTAAGCCAAGAAGCTACAGTTCCTTCGGTCATAGTATCACTCAGGCGTGGCATTGTAACTACTTCTACCCCTGCTGGGATAGCTGTTGGAGCTACTGCTGTTTTTTCTTCTGCTTTTGGTGTTTCAGTTTTATGTTCCGTTTTTGATTCTGGTTTAGAAGTTGAAGCTCCCCCTCCTATCAAAGCCGAAATATCTTCCCCTTCTTTTCCTACAATAGCCAAAAGAGAATCAACTGGTGCTGTTTCACCTTCTTGCAAACCAATATACAACAATGTCCCTGAATAGAATGATTCAAATTCCATTGTAGCTTTATCAGTTTCGATTTCAGCCAAAATATCTCCTTCTTGAATTTTGTCTCCTACTTTTTTAAGCCACTTTGCTACCACACCTTCTTCCATAGTGTCGCTCAATCGTGGCATATTGATAATTTCTGCCATTTTAATTATAGTTTATGAGGTAAAAAAGGATAATTTTCTTGTTCGTAAACAGTATCATACATTATATTTTTCTCAGGGAATGGCGATTCTTCAGCGAATCGTTCACACTCTACCACAAGTTGTTTTACACGCTCATCAATAGCATCTATTTCTGCTTGTGTTGCATATTTTTTAGCTTTGATAACATCCAATACTTGTGTTATAGGGTCAAGTTTTTTATACTCTTCCACTTCGTCTTTAGTTCTATAATGCTGAGCATCAGACATTGAGTGTCCTCTGTAACGGTAAGTTCTGATGTCAAGTAGTGTAGGTCCGTCACCTCTTCTGGCTCTTTCTACTGCTTCATAAACAGCTTCGGCTACTGTTACAGGATTCATTCCATCTACTGGAGCACTCGGCATCTCGTATCCCAAGCCAAGTTTCCAAATATCCGTATGGTTTGCTGTTCTTTCCACCGATGTACCCATTGCGTAGTGATTATTTTCAATAATGAACACTACAGGAAGTTTCCAAAGCATTGCTAAATTGAGTGTTTCATGGAAAGCTCCTTGACGAACGGCTCCGTCTCCCATAAATGTTAAGGTAACAGCCTTTCTATCAAAATATTTATCGGCAAAAGCAAGTCCTGCCCCTAACGGAATTTGCCCTCCTACAATTCCGTGTCCTCCATAAAAATTATGTTCCTTTGAAAAGATATGCATTGAACCACCCAAACCTTGTGATGTTCCTGTTGCTTTACCATATAGTTCTGCCATAACTCGCTTAGGGTCAACGCCCAAAGCTATAGGCTGAACGTGGTTTCGGTAAGAGGTAATCATTTTGTCTTTCTTAGGGTCAATAACGTGCATACAACCCGCCACAATAGCTTCTTGTCCATTATACAAATGCAAGAACCCTCTTACTTTTTGCTGAATATAAACTGCTGCCAATTTATCTTCAAACTTTCTCCAAAAAAGCATATCTTCATACCACTTCAGGTACACATTTTTGTCAATTTTTTTCATTCGTTTTATATATTTTTATATGATATAATCTTTTTCCCTTAGCAAAATAATCTCATTAATGATTTATTAAAAATAAAATCCTTTGAAACTACCCACCGAAAAAATATTTGCAAAGATGCAAAAAAACTATTTTCTTTCAAAATAAAATTAAATAAAAAATTTTAAATAGACGTATTTATTCTAAATTTCTAAATTATCTATCAAACGTACTCCGTCTACATATACTACGATAAATATTCTGTATTTTTTATTAGCTTCTTTGGTTGTAGCAGGAAGTAATGTTTCGGCATCAGTTATAGTAACATACTCTAATTCAAGCCCTTGCTTATTTTCGAATTGCTTTTTTACCCAATTCTCAACTTCCACAGAAGTTTTCTTTCCGAACTGCATTTTGGCTTCTTGTAATACTTTATAAATATATGTAGCTTCGTGTAACATATCTTCACTAAGTCTCTGATTACGAGAACTTAATGCCAAACCTTTTTCATCACGAACTATGGGACAACCGATAACTTCTACTGGCAGTTTTGTTTGGGCTACCATTTTTTTAATTATTAATAATTGTTGATAATCCTTTTCACCGAAATAAGCTCTATCGGGGGTAACTATTTCAAAAAGTTTTTTGACCACTGTTCCTACTCCGTCAAAATGCCCTGGGCGGAAAGCTCCTTCCATTACTTTGTCGAGTCCTTCAAAATCAAAATTTTCTGAAATTACATTCTCTCCGTAGATATCGGTAGGGTCTGGGGCGTATACGAGTACTTTTTCGCTAACTTTTTTTATTTTTTCTACATCGATTTCGAGAGTGCGTGGATATTTTGCTAAATCCTCTGCATTATTAAACTGCGTTGGGTTTACAAATATACTCATTACCGTTATATCATTCTCTTCTAATGATTTGATAATCAACGATAAATGACCATCGTGCAATGCTCCCATTGTAGGCACGAAACCGATTTTTTTTCCTACTTTTTTATGCTCTAAAATGACCTTTTTGAGTTCAGTTTGCTGTGTATAAATTTTCATTGTTTAAACATTTATCGTGCAAACTTATACATTTTTTATGATTTGTGCATATTTTTTTGTACTTTTGTGGCTTTCAAAAGCTAACAAAAAACACTCTACTTTTTATGAAAGATAAAAAAGTACTTTTTGTATCCTCCGAAGTGATGCCTTATTCACCTGAGAATGAGATTTCAAGAATGTCTTTCGAGGCTCCAAGGATGGTTAATAGCAACGGTGGACAAATACGGATTTTTATGCCACGGTTTGGAAGTATCAACGAAAGAAGACATCAATTACACGAAGTAATTCGCCTCTCGGGGATGAATATCGTAATCAATGACATTGATGTTCCGCTAATTATCAAAGTGGCATCTATTCCTAAGGAACGGATTCAGGTGTATTTCATTGACAATGACGAGTATTTTAAAAGAAAAGCTACTTTTGCCGATGAAAACGGGGAATTATTTGCGGACAATGATGAGCGTTGTATTTTCTTTGCTAAAGGCGTCGTTGAAACTGTTAAAAAACTAAATTGGTTGCCTGATATTATTCATATCCACGGCTGGTTGGCATCATTATTGCCATTATACTTGAGGACTTATTATAAGGACGAACCAATTTTTTCTGAAAGTAAAATCATCACTTCAGTATTTAATAAAGATTTTGAGGGAAATTTGGATTCTACTTTGGTGAGTAAAGTAGCCTTTGATGGCATAAACTCGAAAGCTACTGAAGCCTTAAAAGAACCTAACTACTTTAATCTGATGAAAATAGCTGCTAAAAACTCTGACGGAGTTATTGTAGTGGGCGAAAATATGTGTGATGATTTT
>JAUNHN010000034.1:0-12463 GCA_030523915.1 Capnocytophaga sp.
GATTTTGGTATATGATGATATTATTTTGCATTTCTTATTTTTTTGATTTTAAATTACTAAAAATCAAGGGCATTGCCCTTTTTGTTGAAAAATTATGCTTGTCAAAATTACTGAAAATAAATGAGTTGTATTTGTTAATTATAAAATTTGTATTTTTTAAAAATTTCAAAATAATGAGACCAACTCAATTTGTGAGACAGTGTCCCACTATTAACTCTTTCTTTTGATAATAAATCCGTTTTCTATTTTAGAAAAACCAATTTTCGGATAATATTCCATTGCATTGGGAGCAGAAAGCAACAAAAGTGAGATTTCTTCAGTAGTACCAATTACTTTTTTCACTTCTTCAACCAACTGTTTTCCAATGCCTTGCCCTTGAAATTCTTTTCGTATGGCAAGGTCAGAAAGGTAACAGCAGTAAGCAAAATCTGTCAATGCACGTGCCACGCCTATCAGCAGGTTGTCGCACCAAGCCGTAATTACCACATTGGAATTGGCATACATTCGCTCTATCCGCTTTTTATCTGCGGTGGGTCGCACGATACCTAAACTTTCATAAACGGCAATAACTTGCTCTGCATCAGGAATTTCGGTTGTTTTGTATATTATTTGTTTCATATTTTTATATTTTTAAATTGTTGAAAACAAGCAAGTTGTGTTTTGCTGATTATAAGAGTTGTATTTTTAAAAAAATTTCAAAACCTTAAAATGGTTGCTATATTTTTTATCACATAACAATATAGATTCGATAATAAAAAACTCATTTTGTAATAGCCATCGGTAAGACATTTTTTTAAAAACCTCTTACCGTATCGCTATTTACTATATATAGACAAATTTGCACCGATATTTTTCTTAATATGTCAAAGAACATTTTTGCTAATTTCCTCCTCCAAAAATATGGTCGCAATTCCATATTATGGTTTTGATATAAGCAATGACACTTTAAAAGCTGATTTTCAAAATTCCTTCTGAAAAACAATTCTCGAAACACTGAATTTTCAGAGAATTTTAACTCTCACAGCGATGTGATTAGCTTTTCAATTATGTCTTTTTATATTTTTAATAAATTAATATTCAATATTTTGACCGAATAATTTCCAATTCTTTTTGCAAATCTTGCAGTAATTCTGGATTATCTTTTGCTATATTTTGGGTTTCACTTATATCCTCTTTAAGATTGTAAAGTTGTGGCTCTGGCGAAAATCCCGTTTCGATTCCCGTTTGCCAAGCTGTTTTCATTGCACTTTCCGTTGGTTCAATGTATTTGAAATCTCCTTTAATTATAGAAAGTACACGTTGTATGGCTTCTTGCACTATTATTTTTCGTCCTTTAGAATCATTTCCAATCCAAACATTCCATTGATTTTCAGTATCTAAGGCTTGTTTTTCGTCAAACGAAACTTTTAATAATTGACCTACCGAACCAATGAAATCCACTTGACTTACTAATGCCGTTGAAGTTTGTTTTTTGATTTTTCCTTTCCACGAAACAATCATCGGCACACGTGTTCCCGCTTCAAATACGCTGTATTTCCCACCTCGGAATACTCCAAACGGATTGTGATTTCCTATTTTTTCAACAGCTTCATCAGCGTATCCGTCATCAAGAACAGCTCCGTTATCACTTGAAAATATGACAATTGTATTTTCTGTAATCTTCAAACTATCAAGTGTTTGGACGATGTTTCCGACCATTTCATCTAATTCCAGAATAGCATCACCTCGTAGCCCTTGCTTTGATTTGCCGTGAAAACGTGGGTGAGGCATTCGTGGAACGTGGATATTATTGGTAGCCAAATATAAAAAGAACGGCTTTTGATGATTTTTTACTATGAATTTCTTAGATTCGCGAACAAAATCATCAGCTATATTTTCGTCTTTCCAGAAAGCACTTACTCCTCCTGCCTGATATCCTATGCGACTGATACCGTTGATGATAGTCATATCGTGTCCGTGTGAATAACGGAGTTTTAGGAGTTCAGGATTTTCTTTTCCCGTAGGAAAATTTCCTATTTTATTATTATAACTAACTGAAATAGGGTCGTTTATATCTAAATTCAGCACTTTTCGGTTTTGAATATACACACAAGGCACTCTATCAGAAGTGGCTGGCATTATAAAACTTTCGTCAAAGCCAATGTCTTCTGGTGTGTTGGAAATAGTTGTATTCCAATCAATTCCATTTTCATCTCCCAATCCTAAATGCCATTTCCCTACGACTGCCGTTGAATACCCCGCTTTTTTGAACAAACTCGCCACAGTTTGCTTTCCTGTGGGAATAAGAGCTTTTGCATCACCGTTTACCACACCACGCCCTTTCTTTCGCCACGCATATTCGCCCGTGAGTAAGGCGTATCTGGATGGCGTACAAGTTGAAGCTGCTGCATAGGCATTGGTATGTCGCACACCGTAATCTGCCAATCGGTCAATATGTGGGGTGGAAATCGCTCCACCATAAGAACTTATATCTCCATAACCTACATCATCGGTATAGATTAAAATTACATTGGGTAATGCCGTTGTTTCTTCTTTCTTTTGCATTGATTTACAACTTAAAAAGAAAACAAACACATAAAAAATTGATATTTTAACCCAATAATTTTTCATAGCTAATTTATAGCAATATTTCTTGATTTATGTTCCCAAAGTCAGGATTACGCTTTCGCCTTTTCGTACTCTTTGTCCGCTGGATAGGGATTGCCCTCTGACCTTGCCTTCGCCTACTAATTTCACTCGAACGCCCATATTTTCGAGCAACGCCACTGCATCCATTGCATTCATTCCTTCTACGTTAGGCATTATCGTTTTATATCGCTGGGCTTTAGTGTAATAATCCTCATAACTTTCCTTGGTTAGTTTTGAGGCATTGTCCACATCTTCTACTGTGTCTATTAATAAGGAGTTAGTGTAAATTTTCTGAGCAATGCTTTTGAAAACGGGTCCTGATACATCGGCTCCATAATATCCTACACTTTTATCGGGTTCGTGAATGACTACAATACACGAATATTTTGGATTTTCCACAGGGAAAAAACCCGCAAAAGAGGAAATATAACTCAATTTTGATTTATCTCCCCCATAATTTTTTCGAGCTGTTCCTGTCTTTCCTGCCATTGAGAAATCAGGTGAGTATAAACTATGCCCCGTACCATACGGTTTCTCTACTACACTTGCCAATAAGCCTTTTGCCTTTTGTGCCGTTGCTTTGGAACATATCTGATTGTTAATTATTTCCACATTGAATTTTTCAATGGTTTTATTCCACTCTCGTACTTCTTTAATCAGGCGAGGCTTTACCATTACACCATTATTGGCTATTGCATTATAAAAAGTTAAACTTTGCAAAGGCGTCAACTTAAGTCCATAGCCAAAAGAAACCCATTCGAGCGAAATTCCACTCCAGTTTTTATCACCTGGCTTGGGAATATATGGTGTTCCTTCGCCTTTGATAGGCAATCTCAAAGGTTGATCCAAATTCATCAAGCTTAGTTTGTCTGTAAAATCTTTTGGATTTTTAGCAAACAGATGATGCACCATTTCAGTCATTCCCACATTTGATGATACAGCAAAAGCCTTAGCTATATTAATTTTTCCTCTGAAACTCTTTTGTGAATCTTCTACCGTTTCTTTGTAATAATTTGTTTTACCTTGCTTAATATCAACTACATAAGTAGTATCAATATCTCGCTCCTCAATAGCTGCAACTACGGACATCAACTTAAAAATTGACCCCGGTTCGTGAGCCTCACCTATGGCATAATTGTAACGCTCGGAGTAAGTGTCGTTTTTTGGATTTAATTCCAAATTGGAGATGGCTTTAATTTCGCCTGTACTTACCTCCATTACCACCACACAACCGTGATGAGCCTTATATTTTTGCAATTGTGAGAGCAAAGCGTGATGTGCAATATCCTGAATATTAATATTTATGGTCGAAACCACGTCATATCCATCTTTGGGTTCAATAATGTTAAATCCGCTAGCAAGTTTCCATTGTCCTTTGGCTATTTTTTGTTCCAATCTGCGTCCTTCTGTACCCAATAAATAATTAGAATAAGCTCCTTCAAGCCCCACACGAGTTACATAACCATTTTCGTCTCTACGTTCATAACCTATACTGCGGTGAGCAATTCCTCCCAAAGGATATTCACGTTTTACTTTTCTTTCTACGATAAGCCCTCCTTTATAAGGTCCTTTTTCAAATAAAGGAAAGTTCTTAATCCGAATATAATCACTATAACCTAACCCTCTGGCTATTAGCAAATATCTATTTTTGTTAAGTCGTTCTTTCCGAAGTAAATTCTGATAATACGAACTTGAATTACCAAACATTTTTGCCAAAGAATCACTCAATTTTTTGATATTTTCCTTAAAATCCTTGGTCTTAACCGAAACCCCGTCCCAACGAATATCATAACGCGTTACAGAAGTAGCAAGCAAACTTCCGTCATCGGAATACAAATTCCCTTCATTGGGTATAATTTTCGCCTCACGTAATGTAGCTTCTTCTACCTTAGTTCGATACTCATCTCCTTCTAATTGAATCCTAAGAAGTTTTACCAAAATCGCAATAGCAAGCAAAAACATTCCCAACGCTACAATATATGAGCGGTACAATATTTTTTTGTCATTTTTTGCTGCCATTTTATTGATTTTTATTTAGTTAATACTTTTAAAATTTATTCTTTAATAATTACTTTTATTTTTTGAGGTGGTTTTTCAGGTTGTTTTAATCCTTTATCTTTTAGCTTGTCCAACAAAGAGGATTCGAGTTTTACCTTTTGTAATTGCGAACGCACATCTACGAATTGGCTTTTGAGTTCATTTACTTCTTCATTGAGCTTTGCTATTCTATATACTTTAGTATCCACATTATGAGCACTATTTATCATTATTACCGCCAAAACAAAAGTAAAAGCGATAAAAGTCCAACTTTTAGTAGCTTCTTTTCCTTCTACTAAAAATTTTCCTCGAATAATTTTTTTTATTTCACTGGTTGCATTTCCCATTGTGTGATTTATTGGTTTCGTTCTGCAATTCGTAATTTAGCACTTCTGGCTCGGCTATTTTCTTTAATTTCCTTGTCGGTGGGAACTATCAGTCCGCCTACTTTCTTAAAAGGAAGCGAGACATTTCCGTAGAAATCTTTCTCTGGAGTTCCTTGAAATTGCCCATCGCGTATGAATCGTTTGACCAATCTGTCTTCTAACGAATGATAACTAATTAGGCTTATTCGCCCCCCAACAGACACTATATCAGGTAATTGCAACAAAAATTCTTCCAATACTTGCATCTCTTGGTTTACTTCAATACGAATGGCTTGATATATCTGTGCCAAGGTTTTATTTTCTTTAAATTTCTGCAAAAAAGATTTTAAAACCTCTTGCAATTGACTTCCTGTTTTGATAGGAGCATTATTTCGATTTGTAACAATGGCTCGAGCGATAGATTTTGCGTTTTTCAGTTCGCCATATATCGAAAAAATACGTGTCAAATCAGCTTCATCGTATTCATTTAGAATATTTTGAGCTGAAATAGTAGCATTTTGATTCATTCGCATATCCAGAACTCCGTCAAAACGTGTCGAGAACCCTCGTTCAGGAACATCAAACTGATGTGAAGACACTCCAAAATCCCCCAAAACTCCATCTACTTTTAAAACTCCATGAAATTTCAAATACCTTTTAATATATCTGAAATTTTGATTAATCAACGTAAATCGCTCATCATCAATAGTATTATTAACGGCATCTTCATCTTGGTCAAAGGCGAATAAACGTCCGTTTTTACCTAATCGATTTAAAATTTCACGAGAATGCCCTCCTCCACCGAAAGTAACATCTACATACGTACCGTTTTCCTTAATTGCCAGTGCATCAATGCTTTCGGTGAGCAATACAGGTATATGATATTCTTTATTATTGTCCATTTCCTAAACCTCCCATTACTTTTTCTGCCAAAAGCGAGAAATCTTCGGGGCTTGTGTAAATAGCTTTTTCATAAGCCTCTTTATCCCAAATTTCCACCCGATTTCCTAATGCCGAAAGCACAATATCCTTGTCTATCTGTGAGTATTCCAATAAATCTTTCGGAATCAACATCCTGCCAACTGCATCTATTTCAATGAGTTTCACCCCCGACATAAACTTTCTAATAAAGTCATTATTTTCCTTTACATATCGGTTCAGGCTATTGACTTTTTGCATTTCCAAATTCCATTCGTCCATTGTATAAAAATCAATACAACGCTGAAAATCAGAACGTTTTAACACAAATCCAGCCTCCAATTCCCCTAATTGTTTTTTGAGAGGAGCTGGGAGCGTTACCCGTCCTTTTGCGTCAATTTTACATTCATATGTACCTATAAGATTTCTCACTGAAATATGTTTTGAAATAATCACAGGACAAAAATAAAAAAAATTTCCCACTTTCTACCACTTTTTCCCACATTGTTGATAAGTTTTTCCATTTTCTCCCGAATTCAATCCATTTTAAACGTTTTTTTGTTAAGAATATCATAAAAACAAGCGTTTATTGAAGCAACTCATCATACTTATTTTTCGAAAAAAAATTAAGTCTTAGCTTATTAGCTTACACATTTAAAAATTTTTAGTTGAAATTTTCAATCAAACCGAGTTTTTCTTTATACATAGGCGATACCATAATTTTAGAAGATGTTTGAGTTATTTAAAATCTGTTATTTATAAGTAGAGACGCAATGCTTTGCGTCTCTACAAATATAAAACATTGAAAAATCCTTAATCCAATTTTTCGTTTTTTTGCCTTTTTTATTTACTTTTGCCCAATACGTTATTAAATTAGTTTGTTTTGAAGAAAAAACTTTTCCTATTAGATGCTTACGCTCTGATATTCAGAGGATATTACGCTTTTATTAAAAACCCACGTATCAACTCGAAGGGGTTGAATACTTCCGCCATACTCGGGTTTGTCAATTCGCTGTTTGATGTGATAAAGAAGGAACGTCCTGACCATCTGGCAGTTGCCTTTGACAAAGGAGGTAGCGTTAATCGTTTGGAGATTTTTACCGAATACAAAGCCAATCGCGATGAAACGCCCGAGGCTATCCGCATTGCCGTGCCGTATATTCATCAAATACTCAGTGCTTTACACATTCCGATTCTCGAAAAAGAGGGCTACGAAGCCGATGACATCATCGGGACACTCGCCAAACAAGCCGAAAAGCAAGGCTATCAGGTCTATATGGTAACGCCCGACAAGGATTACGCACAGCTGGTTTCTGAAAATATTTTTATGTATCGCCCCGCCCGAATGGGGAACGATGTTGAAGTATGGGGCGTGGAACAAGTCAAAGAGAAATTTGAGGTGCAATCGCCTATGCAAGTGATTGATTTTCTGGGTATGATGGGCGATGCGGTAGATAATATCCCAGGGCTGCCAGGGGTGGGCGAAAAAACTGCCAAAAAACTCCTTGCCGAGTTCGGATCGCTGGAAAATCTGTTGGCAAATACAGACAAACTCAAAGGAAAACTTCGCGAAAATATTGAAAATAACGCCGATAAAGGATTGTTATCCAAGAAATTAGCTACCATCATTTTGGACGTACCTGTAACTTTTGACGAAACGGATTTTGAACTATCACAACCTAATATCGAAGAAGTTACCAAAATCTTTGAAGAATTGGAATTCAGACAATTACTTCAAAATTTTATGCGTACCTATCAGCCATCGGAAGGTAGTAAACAGCCCAAAGAAATTGCCACCACAGGACAAATGGAACTCTTTGCCGTTCAAGGGGATTTGTTTGCCGAAGCAATGGTTTCCGACAAAAAAACAATCAAAGACACGCCGCATCTGTACCAACTTGTCGATACTCCAATGACTCGTAAAATGCTATTACAAAACCTTTTACAGCAAAAAGAAGTATGCTTCGATACAGAAACAACCAATATCGATAGCTTAGATGCAACACTTGTAGGCATTGCTTTTTCTTGGAATAAAGGCAAAGGATATTACCTCCCAACCCCTGAAAATCAGGAGGAAACAAAAGTAATTTTGGAAGAATTTCGTCCGTTTTTTGAAAGCGAAAATATTAGTAAAGTAGGACAAAATTTGAAATACGACCTTAAAGTTTTGGCTAATTATGACATCGAAGTAAAAGGAGCTATTTTTGATACGATGATAGCTCATTATCTTATCAATCCTGATATGCGTCATAATATGGACGTTCTTTCCGAAACCTACCTGAATTATACGCCCATATCTATCGAAACGCTCATCGGCAAAAAAGGTAAAAATCAGCTTTCAATGCGTAGCGTTCCGCTTGAAGACCAAAAAGAATACGCCGTAGAAGATGCCGATGTAACGTGGCAACTCAAAGATATTTTTACCAAAGAACTGAAAAACGTAAACGCCGATAAAATTTATTACGAACTGGAAGCCCCTCTGATTCAAGTGCTTACCAAAATGGAACTGGAAGGCATCAACCTCGATGTTTCTTTTCTTAAAGAACTCTCTCACAAATTAGACGAGGACATCATCAAGTTTGAAAAACAAATACTTTCCGAAGCAGGTGAGACATTTAATTTGGCTTCTCCCAAGCAATTAGGTGATATTTTGTTTGAAAAATTAAAAATCGATAAAAACCCTAAAAAGACCAAAACAGGGCAATACGCCACTTCCGAAGAGGTGCTTTCTGCCTTTGCCCATAAACACAAAATTGTAGCCGATATTTTGGAATGGCGACAGCTTCAAAAGCTAAAATCGACTTATGTAGATGCACTTCCTAACGAAATAAACACTCGCTCAGGACGTGTACACACTACCTATATGCAAACAGTCGCCGCCACAGGACGATTGAGCAGTAACAATCCGAACTTGCAAAATATCCCAATCCGAACCGAACGAGGGCAACAAATCCGCAAAGCCTTCATTCCTCGTAATGAGGATTATGTGTTGCTTTCTGCCGATTATTCACAAATCGAACTTCGGATTATAGCCGCATTAAGTGAAGAGCAAAATATGATTCAAGCGTTCTTAAACAAGGAAGACATTCATCGCTCTACCGCAGCCAAAGTGTTCAACGTTCCTATTTCGGAAGTTACTCGTGAGCAACGAAGCCACGCCAAAACGGTGAATTTTGGGATTATTTACGGTGTTTCAGCCTTCGGACTGAGCAACCAAACCGACCTTTCGCGTACCGAGAGTAAGGAACTGATAGACACCTATTATGCGACCTATCCGAACTTGCGAAACTACATAAACAAACAAATTTTCTTTGCTCAACAAAACGGATTTGTAGAAACCGTATTGGGCAGAAGACGTTACTTACCTGATATTCATTCTCGAAATCAGGTAGTTAGAGGAGCTGCCGAACGCAATGCCATCAATGCTCCCATTCAGGGAAGTGCCGCCGACATCATTAAAATAGCGATGATTCGCATTCAAAATCGGCTTGAAAAAGAGCAATTTAAAACCAAAATGCTCCTACAAGTACACGATGAGTTGGTTTTTGATGTTCCTAAAACCGAATTGGAATCGGTACAACAAGCCATTCGGTACGAAATGGAAAATGCTTTCAAACTAAGCGTTCCGCTGGTAGTAGATATGGGCGTAGGTACGAACTGGTTAGAGGCTCATTAATTTTGACTAAAAAATAACTTTTTGGTTTCTCCAGAAAAAAACATACTTTTGCAGCCTTTTAAGCTAAATATCAGTATATGACCAAAATAGGAAACATAGATTTGGGAGAGTTTCCGTTATTACTTGCTCCTATGGAAGATGTGAGCGACCCTCCTTTTCGGCGTTTGTGCAAAATTCACGGAGCGGATATGCTTTTCAGCGAATTTATTTCGTCGGAGGGGCTGATTCGTGATGCGATTAAAAGTAAGCAAAAGTTAGATATATTTGATTATGAGCGTCCTGTGGGTATCCAAATTTTTGGAGGAGATGAGGAAGCGATGGCTCTATCTGCCAAAATCGTAGAAACGGTAAACCCAGATGTACTGGATATTAACTTTGGTTGTCCTGTGAAAAAAGTGGTTTCAAAAGGAGCGGGAGCAGGCGTTTTGAAAGATATTGACCTTATGGTAAGACTTACTAAAGCTGTGGTAAATAGTACCAAACTCCCAGTAACGGTCAAAACTCGTCTGGGCTGGGACGAAACTTCGATTAACATAGATGAAGTAGCTGAAAGACTGCAAGACACTGGAATTCAAGCTCTTTCTATTCACGCTCGCACACGTTCGCAACTTTACAAAGGGCATTCTGACTGGACGCACATTGCCCGAATCAAGGACAATCCTCGCATCCACATTCCTATTTTTGGTAACGGAGATATTGATTCGCCCGAAAAGGCTTTGGAATACCGACAAAAATATGGCGTAGACGGGATTATGATAGGTAGGGCTGCAATAGGCTATCCTTGGATTTTCAATGAGATAAAACATTTTTTCAAAACGGGAGAAAGATTAGCTCCTCCTACGATTGCAGACAGAGCCGAAGCGGTAAAAAACCACTTGATTTGGTCGGCTCAATGGAAAGGAGAACGCCAAGGCGTATTGGAAATGCGACGGCATTACGCTAACTATTTTAGAGGTATTGCTAATTTCAAAGAATACCGCCAAAAACTTGTAACGCTTGACAATTTGGAAGCTATTTTGGAAGTTTTGGAGGAGACAAAAAAGGTTTTTGGTTAGGAAAAGCCCGAAAGCACAAAAAATATTGCTTCACCTTGCTTTTCAAAACCTTAATTATTGTATAATAATCTATTATTTTGCATTTTTCTTTTCGGAATTGTACCTAATTAAGAAAAATTTGTTTCTCCCACATCGTTTTATACGTGGAATCTCTGGAAAGTAGCTCGTTATGCGAACCTTGTTCGATAATTTGCCCGTTTTGTAACACCAAAATAATATCAGCATTGGCTATTGTGCTGAGGCGATGAGCTATTACAAGCATTGTTTTGCCTTGTTCTCTGAACTCATTTAGCGTTTTTTGGATACTTTGTTCTGATTCCGTATCAAGTGAAGAAGTAGCTTCGTCCAAAATCAAAATTTCAGGATTTTTGTACAAAGCACGTGCTATGGCAATGCGTTGCTTCTGTCCTCCAGATAGTTGCGACCCATTTTCGCCCAAATACGTTTGGAATCCATTCGGTAGTTTTTCTATAAATTCCAAAATTCCTAAGCGTTTTGTAATATCAACGATGCGTTGTATATCTGGAAAATCTTCACCCAAAGCGATATTTTCCACCACATTACCTGAAAATAAATCAATCTGTTGTGGCACAACTGAAACTATATTTCGCAATGAATAATTTGAAATGTAGGCGATATCATAATCTCCTATAAGGATTTTCCCACTTTTAAGCGGATACAAATTCTGGATAAGTGATGCCAATGTGGTTTTTCCTCCTCCGCTTCCGCCTACTATTGCGGTGGTTTTTCCTTTTTCTATCACACAGCTAAAATCTTCAAAAACATCTACGCGTGTTCCGTAGCTAAATGATACATTTTTAAAGTGAATATCGCCCACTCCTTCGGGTGTTAGCTCTATTTTTTCGGTGATTTCCTCTCTTTCCAAATCCATTATTTCAAAAAGACGGTCGGCGGCGATAAGTGCATTTTGAATTGTTTTATTCATTCCGATAAGCTCAGAAACAGGACTTGTGAAATATCCGATAAGTGCATAAAAAGACAAAAGTTCCCCTGGTGTGATTGCCCTTTCTATGACATAACCTGCTCCAACCCACAGTAATACAATAGTAAAAACACGAGAGAGAAATTCAGAAGAACTACCTGAAAACAAGCCATTTAAAACAGATTTGTAAATAGTTTTGAGCAAAATCGAAAATTGATTATCGGTTTTGTTATTCGCAAAGGTTTCTATTCCAAATTGTTTTATGGTTCGTATAGAATTTAACGATTCCACTAAATGTGATTCCAGCTCGGCACTCTCTTCCATTGCCCGTCTTTCTACCTTTTTATTTAGGCGATTGGTAAGCCAATAAACAAAGATATACAACGGAATTACCAACGCAACCACCAATGCCAATTTCCAATAATATATGAACATCAGCACGAATGAAAACAATACTATGAAAATATTTACAAATATTTGTATGGAAACATCGTTAATAAATGAACGTATTTTTACCGCATCGTTTACCCGCGAAATGATTTCGCCCACTTTCATTGTGTCAAAAAAACGTTGCGGAAGTTTTAGCAAATGTTTATAATACCCCAAAATTAAGTGTTTATCTATCTTTTGACCTGTTTGTAAGGTAAGTACAGATTTCATCGCCCCTAAAAAAACTTGAAATACCAAAATAACAATCATCGCCACAGAAAGCAAATTTAACAAACGCTTGTTGCCGTCTATAAGCACATAATCTGTTATTTTTTCGATATAAATAGAAGTAGATAATCCTAATGCAGTATAGATAACCGCCCCGATAAGTGCCTGTAACAGAATGCTTTTA
>JAUNHN010000034.1:12473-19948 GCA_030523915.1 Capnocytophaga sp.
AGATTCCAAAACCTTCCGTAGAGGCTTGTTTTTTCATTTTTTTGCTCAAAATATTCGTTTGGCTCCATTAGAATTAACACACCTGTCCAGACTTTGGAAAAATCTGCAAAAGTGTATGTTTCGAGCTTTCCGAAGGCAGGGTCCATTACGGTTATCTTTTCTTTTTCTATTTTGTAAATAACTACATAATGTTGCCATTGTTCTTTAATAATAACGTGTGCTATGGCAGGAAGCGGAATTTTAGCCAAAGCCTCCAAGTTTCCTTTAACTCCTTTGGCATTGAAACCCAATTTTTCCAAACCTTGTACTAACCCCAAAGCGTTAGTTCCTCGCTTATCGGTATGGCATATTTGGCGTATTTTGGCTATGGGCATTGTATGTCCATAATAAGCTGATACTGAAGCCAAACAAGCAGCCCCACAATCACGCATATCGTGTTGTTTTATCAATATATCTTTTTTCATAAATGTTTTTTGGAAGATGTATTCTTAGTCGTGTTATAAAAAGTATGATGATAGTTCCGATTGTCAAGCTGAGCATAGTTCGCACTGCGAAGTATGTGAATCGAAGCCTTATCATTACAGGGCTTCGTCACATACTCTGCTTTCGCAGACTTTGCTCAGCCTGACAGAAATATCCTTTTTTTGTAAAACATCATATTTTTTGCTTCAACTTCGTATTCTTTTCTTTGTTCTTTTCCTTAGATAAAACAAAACTAAACGGCAAAATTAAGCAAAAAGCTGTAATATACACATAATAAGCTACTTATTTTTTCTTAGGAACGTATTGGAAGGCAAGCAATAAAGTAATTTGACGGATAAAGACAAAGTTAGGTTTCTAAATCGTTACCTAATAGTAATTTTAATTTTTTCAAATAAAAGACTATATTTCAGTGTTTTGCATTTATTTTCATAGCGTATAGTAACTCAATAGAATTTAATTTTGTAATTTAAAAAAGTTGAGTTATGCAAGTAAAAAAATCAACCTTCAAAGTGCTTTTCTATCTGAAAAAAAATGCTCCTAAGAAAAACGGAAAAGTAGCCATTATGGGTAGAATTACCATTGATGGTAAAATTGCCCAGTTTAGTACTAAGCTCGAAATTTTTCCCGATAAATGGGATTTGAAATTTGGTAAAGTTTTGGGTAAAAGTGAAGAAGCTCTTTCGCTGAATCGCAAATTGGAAGAACTGAAAATGCGTTTGGTCAATCAGTATGACCACCTGATGAAAACAGAGGGATTTGTTACTGCCGAAAAACTGAAAAGCAACTTTTTGGGTATTAGCACAACAGACCATTCGCTGTTAAAAGTGTTTAAAAAATTCAATGAAGACTTTGAAAAAATGGTTGCAAAAGATGTTCGTAGCCGACACACCTTAGCCAAGTATGAAATTGTATACGAACATCTTTTGAATTTTATTGAATACAAATACGGTCGCACAGATATAGATTTTCGAGAATTGACATTGGATTTTATCAAAGATTTTGATTTTTATCTTAGGATTAATAAAGGACTGACTAACAACACTGTACGAGCGTATGTGATTCCTATTCTTAAAATGACAACGGTTGCCATTGAAAAAGAAATTATTCATAAAAATCCATTTAACAATTATGAAATCTTGATTGAAGAACGCGATAGAGGTTTTTTACTTAAAGAAGAAATTGAGCAACTTTTAAATTTATCTTTCAAAAACAAAACCCGTGAATTGGTACGTGATTTGTTCGTGTTTAGCTGCTTTACAGGACTTTCATATATTGACATTAAACAACTGAAAAAGAATCAAATTCAAACCTTTTTTGATGGCAACCGTTGGATAATTTCTCGTAGACAAAAAACAGGAAACACTTCCAATATTCGTGTCCTTCCCATTGCTCAAAAAATCATCGACAAATACGAGTCCATCAGCAAAAATGAGTTTGTATTTCCTGTTCCTACTAATGTTACCTGCAATCGCTATCTGAAAAAAATTAGTTTGGAGGCAGGTATTGACAAAACAAAACCGTTGAGTTTTCATTGGGCAAGGCATACTTTTGGAACTTTATTTCTCACAGAGGGCGTTCCATTGGAAAGTGTCAGTAAAATGATGGGACACAAGAATTTAAAAACCACACAGATTTATGCTAAAATTACCAATGAAAAAATCAGTCAGGATTTGGAAAAAATAGCCCATAAGTTTGATGATTTAGGGCAAGGATTTGCAGCTTCATTATAATGTAATCTATTGTAAATCATATAGTAAAATAAAATATTTTAATTTTACAATCAACTGATATAGAAATTGTTTGCAATTTTTGTATCGGTTTTTTGTTGTATTTAGCCTTTTTCGGCAATGGAAAAGCGACTTCGTTTCTTAATTAAACCATTGATTGCGTAAGCCTTCTTAAATTTTTTCCTGTTTTTTTTGAATCAAAGTGTCAGAAATGGTTTTCGTTCTCGAGAGCAAAGGTATTTCTGTGTTCTTAACGCTGCCACAAGGTCAAGCCGTTGGTTTTCAAAAAAATCTCCACACCCTACGGGGTCGTATTTTTTTGAAAAACCTTGTAGCCGCTAAACACAGACCTTTTTAGGCTCTCGAAACGAAAAACGCATATTCCGACTCTTTACACGAATAAAAAAAAATGTCAATAATTAGAAATACATACGCTTTTTACTATTGGTTTTTTGAAACGAATCCGCTTTCCTCTCATTGCCGAATAAAAAATTTTCAAGAGGACAGCGGTAGAGTACGGAAAAATCAATCACAATGCAAAATGTATCCTAAAAATCAAAAATGTACAAAAATGGAAACAACAAAGAAATCAATCGCCAACAAATTTGTATCGTGGGAAGTATGTGCCTTAAACCAACTAAAAGACACTCGTGCCTACATATTGCGTCAGAAACTCAACGAGAAACAACCCTTGTCAAGAACCGAAAAGAATTGGATAACCTACCAAATCAATCACAATGCGTATTTCAAAAACGCCATTCCCTTAATGGGCTATCGATTTGATTTTTCGGACATTTTAAAAACTTTTTTGGTACTGCAACACCAACAATGGCAAGAGTATAAAGCCGTTGATAAAACAAGCCTTCGGGCAATGCTTTGTGGGAAAATATCCCTTATTATAGAAATTAAAAAACTTTAAAAACAAACAGATATGAATATCATCGGAAGACTGACAAGTGATGCACAGGTGCAGACCTTGTCCAACAAAAAACAAGTCGTTAATTTTTCAGTAGCAGTCAATGACAACTACCGAAATAAAGAGGGCGAAACCATACAACAAACCACCTATTTTGATTGTGCATATTGGATAAGTATCAATGTTGCCAAAATTTTGACCAAAGGAGCTTTGGTAGAACTTTGGGGCAGGGTCAGTGCCAGAGCGTGGGTAAATGCACAAGGCGAACCCAAAGCAGGATTGAATTTTCATACCTCAAAAATCAAACTGCACCACGCCAAAAAATCAGAAGCAACCATTAACACACAAAATCAAGAACAGAAACAGCTTCCAACAACCAATGAAGATTTGGACGATTTACCTTTTTAAACAATGAATTTTAAATATTTAAAAACCAAAGAGCAATGAATTCTATTTTAAATGAAATACATATTTATGTAGGGACACACAAAAAATACAACGAGGGCAATTTATTTGGGAAGTGGCTTACTTTGTCAAATTACGACAATGCCGAAGCGTTTTATGCCGACTGCAAACGACTACACCAAGATGAAAAAGACCCCGAACTGATGTTCCAAGATTGGGAATGCCCCGAAATTTTTAACGGATTTATAGGCGAATACTATTTGAACGAAACCATTTTTGAAATTGCTTTCCTTTTGGAAGAAAAGAGCGATGACGATATGGAAATCATACAAAACTATCTGTATCTGACAGGAATGCCTCTCAATGAACAGACTATTGAACAAGCCCAAGAGCGGTATATCGGTTACTTTTCGAGCGAAACGGAATTTGCTGAATATTATGTGGAAGAAATTGGATTGCTCCAAAATATTCCTGATAAGGTGGCACTATATTTTGATTATGAAGCCTATGCAAGGGATTTAGATTTTATGGAACACAATAGCCATTATTTTTATAATTATTAACCCAAAAAAGAAAAAGATGAAAATAGCAAACAAAAATACAAAACATATCCTACTAAAAGCCTATACCACCAGCGATTGGGATACCTGCGATTTTGCGATACTAAGAATAGATGAAGCGTGGAAAAAAGAGTTGCGAAAACGGCTAAAATTAGTTGAATTTATTGACGATATGTCCAATTTTGCTTCGGTTTTGTTCCGAGATAGCGTTGTAAGTTTTTACGCTACTGATGAAGATGATATGCCTCATATAGATACCCTTTTAGGGGATAAAAATTGGCAATTTGTAACTTTTGAAAACAACGAAACGAACCTTTTTAACACTCCTACAAGTACGCTGAATTTATATCAAATGGTAGTTTGCAAGGGCGGATACGCTTACTTCCAAGCCTTTGGCAAACACACAGGAGACGAATTTTACACCGATGATTTTAACCTTAATACACTCATAGAAAGATTATGACTATAAAAGATATAGAAGGAAATCGCATTCAAGTAACTGACCTTGATAAGGCTTTACAACAAGCCGATGATTTTAGAAAATACAGACACATAGATAATAAACATATTTCTTTTGATAGAAAGCGAAAAGCCTATTGGGAAGATATTTATAAAAAATTGAAACAACTAAAAAATAGTCTTATGAATACCTCTGAAACAAAACTTATTTACATCGCCTACTTTACCGATAGTTGGCACAGCTCCGATAGTCGCACCCTTATCCGAGTGTGTTCCAGTAAAGAAAACGCAATCAAGGAAATCAAAGCCTACTGCAAAAAGTATCGAATTCCTTTTACTCAAACAGACCAATACCAATTGGAAACTATTAGTCAAACCCAGTGCAGTAAGCGAGAAATGGAGTTTGAAATCGACACTGAAACAATGGTTTAATATTTTTAAAATTAGTCATATGATTCACATAAAAACAACCGAATTTAAAGCTCTTTGCCTATTGGGAAGCGTAGTGAGAGAATTTGAAAAATTACATTTCTTACAAATGCAAGACAAAGACCAAAGCCAACTGCGAAAGGCACGGAAGATATTAGAGCATATTATCCATAAAAATGGCTATCAAGTTGCTTATCGTACGAAACAGCCTATCATACGAATACAAAATCAAATATGTAAAGCATACAAAAAAAGAATTTATTAACGAAAAAACACAGGCAATGGAAACAAATTTTTTCAATCAAATCGCAATGATGAATGTAGCAGGAACGCTACAAATGACCATTAAACAAAGACAAAACGGGCAATATATGGTATCGGTTTTACTACAAAACGACCAATGTAGCGACCCCGCCAAAAATAGCATTCCTCCCCTTGTTTTAAGAGGAACGGCAGAGGAATTGGACGGCGGATTTTTTCAAAGTATCGTTCGACCTCTTGAAGAAACTTCTTCGCTTTTGGTCAATATGGAAAGCTATATCCAAGCCCAAGAACACGCCAAAAAGCAATCGGCAATGGAAAAAGAAAAGACCGAAAAAGCCCAAAAGAAGTATGATGAAGCAATGAAAAAAGTTTCGGAATTAGAAGCACAAGGCAAGTATCGGGAAGCGTGGACAAAATTGCCACCACCCGATGAATTTCCTGAACAAGCCGAAAAAATCCGTAAAAAAAGGTCGGAATTATCGGCTCATTTTGCCCCTACTTTATTTGAAAATATGCCTTAAATTTCAAGTAAAATCATTTAATAAATAATTGTAAATCAACAAAAAAAAGAAAAATATGTTAATCGCAACCCAACTCAAAAGAGTGTTTCTGTTTAAAAATAATGGACAAGAAACACGATTAGACGACCCCAACCGAGAATGGTCAGTAGAAATGGTACAGCATTTTTATGCTCCTACCTATCCGATTTTAACCACCGCCAAAGTATCGGCTCCTCGTGTCAATGGCGAATATGTAGAATACCATTTTGAAACTTCCATCGGAACAAAAGGTTGATTTTTAAGGCAATAGAGAATAGGCAATAGTCGGTACGACCGACAGCGAATAATTAAATGCGTGTCGAGGCTCTCGACCTATTGCCTAATTCCTTAATAACTATAATGAAATTATGTATGCAATCCAAAATAAAAGGCAATATAAAACCTTGCCAAGACCCAAAGCAGAGAGAATTACACAAAAAACTCTCGGAGTTTGCCCAATGGGTAAGCCGTCCCAAAGACCTTTCCCAAATCCGACAAGAACAGAAAACCACCGCTCCGAAGTCCCTTTTGCCAATGGTTTTCTAAAACATCGCTTTTTGCCCAAAGTCGGAAATTTTCACGATTTTAAAGGAATAGATACAAGAAAATTACAAGCCGATTTACAAAAATCATTGGAGATAATGGCAGATTTTTATGACTTTCAACCCCTTGATATGAGCAAGTATGAATTTCCATACAATGTAGTATTGGCTCTTGACCAAGCCCAAAAACACCTACAACAAAAAGACGATTATTGGCAACGGATACAAGTGTGGCAAGACACTGATACAAAAGCATTTTTATCGTTTTTCTTTTCGGTAGAAGAAACTTTTCGCACAACTAATACTTTGTTTTACATTCCTGTGTTGCCTGTTTATAAACTACTAAAAAGCAAGGATAAAAACCACAAGAAAATAGGGCAATTATTCCTTTGTATTTTTGCTTATATATGCCACAAAGCCTATGTGCCTTATTACACGCAAGACGATTGTTTTTTAGGGTATATATACGAAAGTTTTAACGATTGGATAGTAAATGATTGGGACGAACCGCAAGAAAAAGAACTTTATTTACATCATTTGCAACAAGCCCACCATATAGGCGAATGGCTGTATCAAAAAATCCGAAACTCAAAAAACTTGCAACTTTTTGAAAAACGGATAAACGATTTTAAGGCTTGTAATGAAACAGAAAAAGAGATATTGCAAATATCAAAAGCTTTTTTTGATTTATGGCAAAATTTTCCCTCTGCCAACTTATATACCTATTTGAACCGAGAAGAAATATCTGATGAAGCAGAATTATTTACCATTGACAAATATGTTTCATTTGCCTTTGATACGCAAAGTGATTTTTTTCAATATCATATTGTTGAAGTAGTAAACGGCGAAGTTTCACAATGCAGTGAAATAGAAGAACCCACCTTTGTGAATCGTTTTGATGGTGCATCGCCTCATTTTAATTTTGATTTTGAAAATCGTTTTTTCTCGCTTTTACATCGGTTAATCAATCTTTTAAATACTTTTTAAACTTTTAAGAACTTGTAAAAAATGGACACAAACACTCAAACCACATTAAAAGACCTTACAGAAAACTTTGGGGAACTCTATTATCCTACTTCGGCGATAGTCTTTTACCAAACCACTCAAAAGTATAACACAAAATGTTACACAGAATTTGTACATCTTGACAC
>JAUNHN010000035.1 GCA_030523915.1 Capnocytophaga sp.
AAAATGAATTTAATATTTTAAGACAAAACTGTCTGAAAATTTGAATGATATGAATTTTCAAAAAAAATAATTTTTTAATTTTGACTTACTCAATTAAAAAATTACACCATAATATAATATATAAATTAACTTCAAAATTCAGTCAAAAAGTCTTTTCAAAAAAACATTTTTTTCATTTTTTAGAACATAAAATATAAAAAATCATTTGTATAATCTTAAACAAAAGACTTATCTTTATCCAATCTTATTAGCCAAATCAATGAAAAACCTAACAAGAACTACCTAACAACCTTAATTCATTAATTTATCCCGATTCAAAATAACTATTGAATAGAGTTAATCTAAATACATATACCTCATTTTCAGTTATTTAAATTGTTTCTAAGTGAATTTCGATATATCTTTGCATCGTAAAATTAAATGAATTATTAATTAATAAAATAAATAAAGTTATGGCAATAAGATTAACAAGTGGCTGTGTAAACTGCCAAAATTTACAAGAAAATAATATTTGCGGTGTTCACAAAACAAAAGTTGAAACTAAATACACTTGCGATAGTTTCGATATGCTTTTAGCTGCAAAAGACGCTATCAATTGTGGTAATTGTGTACGTTTCAAAACAAGTAAATGTGCTCATCCAGAGAAAGCATCGGTTGAGATGCTATGTGCATCTTGGGCTCCAGAAGCAAACGCTTAGTTACCTGAGGTTTTAGGTTATTAAATTTAGATTAAACTATTGGGGTAGGTAATAAATATTACCTACCTTTTTTTGTTTCTTGCTGTAAGATTTTTGCGTATGTCCTTTTTTTTCTTTTCTTTTGTTCTCATAAACTTTATTTATGAAAACGATATTCTTTTTTTTGTCGATTTTTTTTATTTCTTGCCAACAGAAATCACCTGAAAAACAAGAAATAACTCCTAAAAAACTCACTGATTTTGTAAATCCATTCATCGGAACCGATGGACCAGGCAATACATACCCCGGAGCGACTGTACCTTTCGGTATGATACAGCTTAGCCCTGATATAGGAATACCTGGCTGGGACAGAATTGCAGGATATTTCTACCAAGATAGCATCATTACAGGCTTTTCTCATACGCACCTCTCTGGGACTGGAGCAGGAGATTTGTACGATATTTTGGTAATGCCTACCAATAGCCGTTTTGATGAGCGAATTGCCGAAAATTCCTACAAACCTTTTTCTAAATTCAATCATCAACACGAATACGCCACCGCAGGTTACTATACGGTTGATTTACAAAGTTTTAGAATCAAAGCAGAACTCACCGCAACAGAAAGAGTAGGCATTCATCGCTATACATTTCCCGAAGATAAGCATACAAAAATCACCGTAGATTTAGGTTTTGCAATGAATTGGGACGCTACCACCGATACCTATATAAATGTAGTAAACAACTCAACCATAGAAGGTTACAGAAAGTCCACAGGCTGGGCAAAAGACCAAAGAATATATTTCGTGATGCAATTCTCAAAGCCTTTTTCAAATTATACGATTTTTAACAATGAAAAAGAAACCAAAAACCCTACACAAGGAAAAAATACACGTATAGAACTGCATTATACTACTGAAAATCAAGAGCAAATCGTTGTAAAAACAGCCCTTTCTACCGCAACTATTTCAGGGGCTTATGCCTCGATGAATACCGAAACGAATGATTTTGATTTTGATAAATATCGCAACAAAGCACAGCAAATGTGGGAAAAAGAGTTGCAAAAAATCCAAATTACTACTGATGACATTGATAAAAAAACAATTTTTTACACAATGCTCTATCAATCAATGTTAGCCCCTACCCTACTTAGTGACCCCAATGGAAATTATAAAGGAGCTGACGGAAATATCCAAAAAGCAAGTAATTACAAGCGTTACGATACTTTTTCGCTTTGGGATACATTCCGAGCCACACATCCGCTTTTTACATTGATTCAGCCAGAAAAAACAAAGGATTTCATTCAGTCGTTATTGGCTCATTATCAAGAAACTGGCAGATTGCCTGTATGGTCAATGCAAGGTAATGAAACGAATATGATGATAGGCTATCACGCTGTACCTGTGTTAGTTGATGCTTATTTTAAAGGCTTTCCGATGGATAAAGAATTGCTTTACAAGGCTTGTGTTGAAAGTGCGATGGTAGACGAACGGCAGATTGATTTGTACAAAAAATATGGCTACGTTCCCACCGATGAGCATCACGAAAATTGGTCGGTTTCCAAAACGTTGGAATACGCTTATGACGATTGGTGTATTGCAATGTTAGCAAAAAATTTAGGTAAAGATTATGAAATTTTCAGTAAAAGAGCTGAAAACTGGAAAAATCATTACGACTCAATGTCTACTTTTTTACGTCCGAAAGCTGTAAACGGAAAATTTGTAAGTCCTTTTGTTCCAAAGGAATACACGCCATTTTTCTGTGAAAGCAACGCTTGGCATTACTTTTGGTTTGTACCTCAAAATATTCCTGAATTGATAAAAAGTGTGGGGAGTGAGCAACGTTTTGAACAGAAATTGGATTCGATGTTTTCATATTATCCGCTTCCAGAGGATAAGTTGCCCATTTTCAGTACGGGAATGATAGGGCAATACGCTCACGGCAACGAACCGAGCCACCACGTAGGCTATTTGTATAATTACGTGAAAAAGCCGTCCAAAACCCAAGCAATCATTCGTGAAATTCTGAAAACGCAATACAAAAATGAACCTGCGGGACATTGTGGCAACGAGGATTGTGGACAGATGTCGGCTTGGTTTGTATTGAGTTCTTTAGGATTTTATCCTGTGAATCCAGCTCAGGGTGTGTATCTTTTTGGAAGTCCGTATTTTGAAAATACAAAAATTCAAGTGTCTGAAAATAAGTTTTTTACAATAAAAACGATTCGTTTTTCAGAAGAAAACAAATATATCAAATCCATTCGTTTGAACGGAAAACCATACAAAAAATTGTATATCACCCACAAAGATATTATGGCAGGAGGAGAACTTATCTTTGAAATGAGCAACACTCCAAATGATTCAGAAACAGGAAATTACGAATTGCCCAAAGTGGATAAAATATATTAAAATCAGTAAAAAATCATCTCCCTTTTTCTAATAAAGCGATTTTTTCTTTAAGTTCAGCTATATAATTATCCTTTTCTTCAATTCGTTTCTCTAATTGTTCTATGAGCTTGTCTGACAACTCGTTAATTATATAAGCCCCTTTGAAAATGCCCGTGCTGTGATTGTTGTTATGAATAACAATTTGGTCAGATTTCAATAGGTATTCTGGCTCAATTTCAAATAATTGACAAAGGGGCATAATATAATTTGCCCACGAATTACCAATTCCGTTTTCAATACGAGCATAGGTAGATTGTGCAGCGTGAATGTATTCCGCAACTTCCTCTTGGGAAAGCCCTTTCTTTTTTCGTAACTCTTTTATTTTTTGTCCTACCAAAACATTCATAGCAATAAAATTTTATGCAAAAATAGATAGAAATATTTATTTTTAGCATATTTGAAGCAGTTTTTTTAATCTTTTTTTCGTTCTTTTTTGTTTTGCACATACAAAAAAAGAAAAAATATAACTTACCTAAATATAATTATTCCCCGATTTTAACAATTATAAAAATTTTTAACAAAACATACAATTATGCAAAAATAGAAACGAATTATTTATTTTCTAAATAATAACAAACGTGCTTTTGTGCTAACTTTGTAAGCAGAAAATTACAAGTATAAACCATTTATGCGTATTAAAACCCGTGATTTATATTCAGGCGATTATAAAAAAACAGAAGATAAAGGTTGGCGGCTTATGAATGAAAAGGGTAGAAAATAAGTAATAACAAATTAAATAATTTTGATATGAGAACATTTTTTTTGACAAGCATCTTTTTTGTGGTAGGATTGCTAAATGTATTTGCACAAGACGCAATAACCCTCAAAAATGGAGAAGTAATTAAAGCAGATATTAAAGAAGTAACTGCATCAGAAGTAATATTTACTTATGAAAAAGAAACTTTAATAAATCGTTATCCTACAAACCAAATCAAAGAAATAAAATACAAATCTGGGAGGGTACAAAAATTTGAAAATCTTATGAACGAAAATACCCCTTACAAATTTGATATACCTGAACCTCAATATGTTGGAACAATTTATCATATTGATGAAAACGGCACTATACTGAACACTTTGGAATCACAAAAAGCAAGCGTGAAAGCCAATGCAAGTGCTTCTGTATACATAGTAGGGATAGGTTCTGCAAAAACTAAAAGTTTAGTAAAAGGAAGTAAATCATCAATACGATTGCCCAAAGGAAAAGTTCTTTTATTTGCCAAAGTTGATAACCCAAATATAAATCCAAAAGAAATTTTCAATGTATTTGAATTGCAATCTGATAAGAAAAATCGTTTTGTTGTTGTAGGTGAAGCACATACATTTGCGGGAAGTAAAGCAGCAGATATTGATTTTTTACCATTCAACGCATATCGTTATAAAAACGATTCATTTATTATAGAATTAAACATCGAAAATGCAGGAGAATACGCTGTAACATTGGATACATCGCGTATGACATTCAATCTTTTTGGAGTGGATTAAATTATTAATTTTAAACAAAAATAAAGAGGTTTTAGAAGGCTGTCCAGAATTTTGGATAGCCTTTTTGATGTGTTTTTATTCTTTATAAAATGTAAAAAAATCTAAAAACTTAAAATCTGTTGTCTAAACGATTTAAAAGAATTATCTTTGCCCCAAAATAAACGAATATGAGTGCTATTGTAGCTATTGTTGGGCGACCGAATGTAGGAAAATCCACTTTTTTTAACCGATTGATAAAACGCCGTGAGGCAATCGTTGATGCTGTAAGTGGCGTTACTCGCGACCGCCATTATGGAAAAACGGATTGGAACGGAGTAGAATTTTCTGTTATTGATACAGGAGGTTATGTAATCGGGGGAGATGATTCTTTTGAAAAAGAAATAGATAAACAAGTGGATTTGGCTATCGAAGAAGCCGATGCTATTATATTTATGGTAAACGTGGAAGATGGTGTTACAGGAATGGACGAGACTGTAGCCGATTTGCTCCGAAAATCACAAAAGCCTATCTTTTTAGCTGTAAATAAAGTAGATAGCAATAACCGATTGCACGATGTAAATGAATTTTATGCCTTTGGCTTTGAGAATATTTATGCCATTTCGAGCCTTAACGGAAGTGGTTCGGGCGAATTGTTAGATGATTTAGTGAAAGTTCTTCCTGAAAGAGAAACTAAGGAAGATTCTGAATTACCTCGCTTTGCCGTAGTAGGCAGACCCAATGCTGGAAAATCGTCATTTATCAATGCTTTGATTGGGGAAGATAGATATATTGTAACTGACATCGCTGGAACTACTCGCGATGCTATTGATACAAAATACAATCGGTTTGGGTTTGAATTCAATTTGGTAGATACGGCAGGAATTCGACGTAAGTCAAAAGTCAAAGAGGATTTGGAATTTTATTCCGTAATGCGTTCTATACGAGCCATAGAACACGCCGATGTTTGTATTTTGATGATTGATGCCACACGTGGTTTTGAAGGACAAGATAGTAATATTTTTTGGTTGGCAGAACGCAATCGCAAAGGAATTGTTATTTTGGTAAACAAATGGGATTTGGTTGAAAAGGGAAATAATACAGCCAAAGAGTTTGAAACAGCCATTCGTAAGGAAATAGCACCATTTACAGATGTGCCTATTATTTTTATATCGGCACTAAACAAACAACGTATTTACAAAGCGATAGAACAAACTGTAGAAGTATACAAAAATCGTTCAAAACGTATTCCTACGCATAAGCTAAACGAGGTTATGCTCCCTATTATTGAGAACTATCCGCCACCAGCTACCAAAGGAAAGTACATCAAAATAAAATATTGTATGCAATTACCTACATCAATGCCACAATTTGTGTTTTTTGCTAACTTACCGCAATACGTAAAAGACCCTTATAGACGATTTGTTGAAAATAAACTCCGTGAGAATTTTGATTTCAACGGTGTTCCTATTGATGTGTATTTCAGACAGAAATAAAAAACAAAGGGAGTATTTACAAAATGTCAATACTTCCTTTACCTTCCCGAATTACAATAGGTTCATCACCAGAAAGGTCAATAACGGTTGAAGCTACATTTGCACCATATCCTCCGTCTACTACGGCATCTACACGATTTTGCCATTTTTCAAAGATAAGCTCTGGGTCGGTAGTGTATTCTATTACATCGTCGTCGTCATGAATGGAAGTGGAAACAATCGGGTTTCCAAGTCGTTCTACGATAATACGAGCTATATTATTATCAGGAATACGAATCCCGACGGTCTTTTTTTTCTTAAAATCTTTCGGAAGATTATTGCTCCCTGGTAGGATAAAAGTATAAGGTCCTGGCAAGGCTCGTTTTAAAATTTTAAATGTAGATGTATCAATCTGTTTCACATAGTCCGAAAGATTACTTAAATCGGCACAAATAAATGAAAAATTAGCTTTTTCCAATTTCTGTCCTTTAATTTTAGCTATCTTTTCCAAGGCTTTGGTATTGGTAATATCACAGCCCAATCCATAGACTGTATCAGTAGGATAAATAACCAATCCGCCATTGCGAAGTATTTGCACTACTTTGTTTATTTCCTTTTCATTAGGATTTTCATCGTAAATACGTATAAAGTCTGCCATAGTTTTTATTTTATTTTTTCTGATGCAAATATACACAAAAGAAACACATTACTATATTCTACCTCAATTTCTTATGTATCACTCTGTCCATAAAATCCTGCATAAACGCTTTTAGGTCAGTGATTCCTTTGTTTATTGTCGCATCATTTAGGTTTAATGTATCTTTCAGATTGTTTTTTAAATCCAAATCATTTTTAGCATAAACCCCGACGATATTCCCTTGTATATCTGCTACATAGATATAATTTCCTTGTATTAGCTGATAGAAATTTCGGTTGGTAACGTACGCTCGGTGAGGCTCGTCTTTTTTAGCAAACAAACTACGTCCCCACGAACGAAATGGTTTTTGATACCCTGCCAAATCCACCAAAGTAGGAAACAAATCGAGTTGCTGTGCCAATTCGTCTGACATTCCTTGTTGTATGAGTTTTTCGTTTGGGCTGTAAAAAATTATCGGAATATTGAAGTAAGCTATTTTCTGTTTGTAATAGTCATAATAGGCGGTAGACGGGTGGTCGGCAACGAATGCAAACACCGTATTTTCAAACCATTCCGACTTCCGTGCCGACTCAAAGAACTTCCGTATGGAATAATCCGTGTAGGCAACCGCATTTTGCATCGGAACATCTCCTTTGTTAAAAATATTGCTATATTTTTTAGGAAACGTATATGGCTCGTGAGACGAAAGTGTAAAAATAGTAGCCAAAAAAGGCAATGTATTCATTTTATCTATCTCATTTTTAGTGTATTGTAAAAAAGGTTCGTCGTGTATGCCCCAACTGCCATTATGCTGACTGTCGTCATTAAATTCCGTTTTCCCAAAATAATGGTCAAATCCTATCTGTTTGGTAAATCCGTTAAAACCCATAGACCCGTTAGTAGCTCCGTGAAAAAAGGCGGTTTGATAGCCCATTTCCTTATATATATTGGCAACAGACGCTATTTCCTGCTGTGAGTATGGCGAATAAGCCAACGTTACCTCAAAGGTTGGAATTCCTGCCGTTACCGCCGAAATCCCTTCCATTGAGCGGGTGGCATTGGCATATACATTCGTGAAATAAAATCCTTTTTGAGCTAACGAATCCAAAAATGGTGTATAGGATTTGAACCCTGAAATGGCTTTGTTTTGATTGAAAATGCCAAAATATTCATTCCCTATTCCCTCCAAAATAAAAAGTACAACGTTTGGTTTTTCGGGTACATTTCGGTCGTATTGCTTTATCGGTTGTATATTTTCTGTAATGTAAGTTGCTGATACAAAGCTATATGTACGAAAACTATCGCCTTTACCCAAAGTTCGGATAATACCAAACGGCGTGTTGAGAATCAGATTTACTTGCGAAAGGTCGTTGGCAAACTTATTGGCATCGGTAATGGTCAGCGGAATTGTTCCTTTTTTGAAAGGCATTCCACGTATTCCCAACAGTAGCAAAGGAGTGAGCAATGCCATAAAAATTATCGAACCAAAGAAATAAACCCATTTGTTTCGGTATACTATATGATTGATTTTCAATTTATTATAAAGATACACCCAAAGAAAAACCAACGCAACAAAAATCACGAATACAAACCAATGTCGGGTAAAAAATCCTAATAAAAGCGACCATTTATTATCCTCATTGGTAGCCAATGACCAAGCCTCAAGCGTAAGCCGCGAACGATTGTACTCAAAGAACACAATATCCACAAAATTAAGCAAATACGCAGGAATATTTGTCAAAAAATAAACCCACATTACCCCTTTCTGGTAGCCTTTGGAAGTATTAAACCACAACGGAAATAAACTCAATACCAAAAACAATAAGTTCACGTAAATAATTGCCGATGAGTCGAATAACAGCCCATAGAAAGCCAACCGAAAGAATTCCGAAACGCTTTCTACCGAAATAAGCTCTTTATTAAACAAATAAAAACAAACTCTGGCTATAAAATAAAACAAATACGCTAAAAACAGTCGGTAAAACAACGCTTTGTATTCGTTTATACGTATATTTTTCATAAGTTTTGTAGCTTTTACTGATGTTTTTGCAACCCTTTATGAATAAGATAAAAGTCCAACAGCACCATTGCTGCCATCGCTTCAACAATGGGGACAGCACGAGGTACTACGCACGGGTCGTGCCTGCCTTTGCCTTGCATCGGAACGAGATTTCCGTGTATATCTAAGGCTTCTTGCTCTTGCATTAGGGTTGCCACTGGCTTGAAAGCTACTTTAAAATAAATGTCCATTCCGTTACTAATACCCCCTTGTATGCCTCCTGAGCGATTGGTTTTGGTAGTGCCATCGGCATTGAAAAGGTCGTTATGTTGGCTTCCTCGTAGCTTCGTTCCTTCAAAACCACTGCCGTACTCAAACCCTTTTACAGCGTTGATAGAGAGCATTGCTTTGCCCAACTGTGCGTGTAGTCGGTCGAAAACGGGTTCGCCCAAGCCCACAGGGACGTTTTGTATTACGCAAGTTACCGTTCCGCCTACCGTATCGCCCTCTTTACGGATTTGCTTGATATAATCTTCCATTTGCTGTCCTAATTGCAAATCAGGGCAACGAACCGCATTGGTTTCAGTTAGAGATAAATCCAATGCTGTATAAGGCGTTTGCAATGCTATTTCTCCTACTGAGGAAACGAAAGCGGTAAAGCGTATGGTACTGAGTACCTGCTTGGCAATAGCTCCTGCCACTACCCTACACGCCGTTTCCCGAGCCGAACTGCGTCCTCCCCCACGATAATCGCGATGTCCGTACTTTTGTTGGTACACAAAATCGGCGTGGCTGGGACGGAAAACATCTTTGATATGGCTGTAATCGTGCGATTTTTGGTTGGTATTTTCAATTATGAAGCCAATCGAAGCCCCCGTAGTTTTTCCTTCAAAAATTCCCGACAAAAAACGCACCTCATCGGGTTCTTTACGTTGGGTAACAATAGCGGATTGCCCAGGCTTACGGCGGTCTAATTCGTGCTGAATTGCCTCAAAATCAATCGTTATTCCCGCAGGACAACCATCAATCACACCGCCCAAAGCCTCTCCGTGTGATTCCCCAAAAGTAGTCAATCGGAATAACTCTCCGAATGTATTTGCTGCCATAATATGTTATTTTTATAAAAAATATTCGCAAATGTAATGATTTTGACTCAAAATTCAATTTTTAAAGCTAAAAAAGAAAAATAATCACTACAATATGTAAACGAATTGATTTTGAAAAATATCTCCATAAATTTTTCACTCAATCTATATGTGCGGTTTTTAATCAATAAATTCAAAACAATATAATTAGTTTTTTTTTCTATTTTTGTCTACCAATTCAAAATTTACAAAAATGATGAAACGACAATTTTTCTTTTTTATATTTTTCTTTGTTCAACTGGTTTATTCTCAGAATTTTCAGGTAAAAGAAATTACTATTTCGGCTGAATTAATCGGTGATTTGTACAAAACCAAAAACAGTAAAACCATAGTTTTGCTTATTGCTGGTTCGGGACCTACGGACAGAAATGGAAACAGCAGTTTAACTCAAAACAATTCACTAAAATTTTTGGCAGAAAATTTAGCCAAACAAAATTTTGATGTTTTCACTTACGACAAACGCGTGGTATATCTGCTGAAAAACAAAAAAAAAATCCCTACTTTGGACTTTCGGCACGGTATTGATGACGCTATTACCATCGCTAATTATTTGAAAAACAATCTAAAATATAAAAATATTGTCATCACAGGGCATAGCGAAGGTTCTTTAATAGGAATGGTTGCTGCCCAGAAAAATGCAACAGCTTTCATTTCACTCGCTGGAGCAGGAAAAACGATTGACAAAATTCTATCAGAACAAATTATAAAACAAGCTCCGATATTAGTTGAAGAAAATGAAAAAATTTTAAAACAACTAAAAGCTGGACAGAAAGTAACGAATGTATTTCCTTTGCTAAAAAGCCTATATAGTGAACAAAATCAACCTTTTATAATCGAATGGATACAAATAGACCCCACAAAGGAAATCGCTAAATTAGAAATTCCCGTACTTATTATCAATGGAACAAAGGACATTCAGGTCGGGGAAGAAAACGCCGAACTTCTGCACCAAGCACAGCCCAAAGCCACAAAAGTAATCATCAAAAATATGAACCACATTTTCAAACAAATAGACAATGATTCCGAAAATATGGCTTCATACAACAATCCGAAATTACCCATTCAACCAGAGCTTATAGAAGTTATTGTTAAGTTTTTAAAATCAAATATAAAATAATTTATTATTTTTCCACAGTAGTTTTATTTTCAAACTATCCTGTTTAATTTGTTATTTTCTCTGCATATTTGTTAAAATTAATCATAAAAAAAACTTTTGCTCTTGTATTTAAAGAAAAAAGAGTACTTTTGCACGTTCTTTCTTATCAAAAAGCAAAGACATATATCAACTTTGATTAAATAAGTAAAAACAAATGAAAAAGAAAATAGCAGTTGTAATGGGTGGATATTCAGGTGAATGTGAAGTTTCCCTACGAAGTGGGCAACTCATATTAAATAGCTTGAATACAGACAAATACGACGTATTTGAAGTTCATATTCTTAATGAAGGTTGGTTTTTGATTGATAAGGAACAAAATGCAAGATTTCTTATTAACAAAGGTGATTTTTCAGTTATTAAAGATGGTGTAAAAATCACATTTGATGTTATCGTGAATACCATTCATGGTACACCTGGTGAAGATGGATTATTGCAGGCTTATTGGAAATTGCTCGGAATTCCTTATACGGGTTGTGATTTTTATCAATCGGCATTAACCTTTAACAAGCGAGATACACTTTCTGTTTTGGCGAAATTTAACATTCCAAAAGCAAAATCAGTATACGCTTCCAAAAAGGATACACTAAATCGCGACCAAATCATCAAAGAACTTGGGCTTCCGCTATTTGTGAAAGCCAACCGTTCGGGAAGTAGCTTGGGAGTGTCAAAAGTAAATAATGCAACTGAATTTGATAATGCGTTACTAACTGCCTTTGAAGTAGATGATGAAATTCTAATAGAATCTTTTCTTAACGGAAGAGAAATATCTGTAGGAGTACTTAAAATCAACGGTGTTACTACTGTTATGGGGCATACTGAAATTATTCCAGAAAATGATTTTTTTGATTATGATGCCAAATATAACGGTAAATCAAAAGAAATCACCCCTGCCGATATTAATAAGGAATTAGAGGAACGTATCAATCTGACAACCATAAAGATATACGAAACGCTTAATATGAGTGGCTTTTCGCGTATTGATTATATTATAATGGATGATATTCCTTATTTCATAGAGATTAATACCAATCCGGGGCTTTCCCCGCAAAGTATTTTTCCTCAGCAGGTAGCACACCGAGGAATGAAATTTTCGGATTTATTAGATTCAGAAATTGCATTCGCCTTAAAAAGAAATGATTAGCAGAAATAAATTAACAGTCAAATAATGAAAAAAGCATTATTCCCAGGGTCTTTTGACCCAATTACATTAGGACATTACGATATTATTCATCGGGCATTGGACTTGTTTGATGAAATTGTAGTGGCTATTGGGGTTAATAATGAAAAAAATTATATGTTTTCGGTAGAACAACGCAAAGAATTCATCGAAAAGGCTTTTAGTAATGAACCAAAAGTGAAAATCACTACATATCAAGGACTTACTGTTGATTTCTGCAAAGAAATAAATGCTCAATTCATCTTACGAGGACTCAGAAATCCTGCTGATTTTGAATTTGAGAAAGCTATCGCACACACCAATCGTACTCTATCAAAAATAGAAACCGTATTTTTACTTACAGCAGCTCGTACGTCATTTATTTCATCTTCCATTGTCCGTGATGTAATTCGAAACAATGGAGATTACACCGTATTAGTTCCTGAAAGTGTGCGAGTTGAACCAAAATAAAAAACATTCCATACCAACCTTACCCATACAGATTGGACTAATCTGTAAGAAAAAAATAAATAAACAAACTTAAATTAAAATAAAAATTATGTGTGGAATCGTAGGTTACCTAGGCAGTAGAGCTGCCTTTCCCGTTGTAATTGACGGATTAAAGCGATTGGAATATCGCGGTTATGACAGTGCAGGATTTATTTTGAATTCTGACAAATTTTTATCAGTAAAAACCAAAGGAAAGGTTTCTGATTTGGAAGCCAAAGCTGGTGAAGCTGTTCCTTCTTTCGGTTGTGGAATGGGACATACACGTTGGGCTACACACGGAGTTCCAAATGACGTAAACTCACACCCACATTTGTCCAATTCGGGCGAAATAGCCATCGTACACAACGGAATTATCGAAAACTATGACAGTATCAAACAACGATTAATCCAAGAAGGATTTACATTCAAATCTGATACTGACACCGAAGTTTTGGTAAATCTTATTGAATATTTTAAACAAAAAGAAATCGTTTCGTTAGAAACAGCAGTACGCTTTGCCTTAAATGAGGTAATTGGTGCTTATGCGATTGCTGTAATGGAAGAAGGTCGCCCGAATGAGGTAGTAGTTGCCCGTTTGGGTAGCCCACTTGTAATTGGTATTGGTGATGATGAATTTTTCATCGCTTCCGATGCTTCTCCTTTTATCGAATACACCAAAAACGCTCTTTATTTGGAAGATGGCGAAATGGCTACTATACAACTTGGAAAAGCATTGAACATCCGAAAAATCATTAGTAATGAGTCGGTTACTCCTGCTGTACAAGAACTAAAAATTAGTTTGGAAGCCATCGAAAAAGGAGGTTATGACCACTTTATGATTAAAGAGATTTTTGAACAACCTAAATCAATTCAAGATACAATGCGAGGGCGTTTATTAGACGATTTTTCAACCAAAATATCAGGGATTGATAATCATATTGATACATTCATCAAAGCTCGCCGTATCATTATTGTAGCTTGTGGAACATCGTGGCACGCTGGCTTAGTAGGGGAATATTTATTTGAAGAATTTGCTCGTATTCCTGTGGAGGTGGAATACGCTTCAGAATTCCGTTATCGTAATCCTATCATCCGAGAAGATGATATTGTAATTGCAATTTCACAATCGGGAGAAACTGCCGATACACTTGCTGCACTGAAATTGGCAAAAGAAAAAGGTGCGTTCATCTATGGAATATGCAATGTTGTAGGCTCGTCTATTGCTCGTATTACACATTCGGGAACTTATACACACGCTGGTCCTGAAATCGGGGTGGCATCAACCAAAGCATTCACTACGCAATTAACAGTATTGACGCTCATCGCTCTACATTTAGGACATCGTAAAGGAACTATTGATAAACAAACATATCGTGATTTAGCTGAAAATCTGGCAAATATTCCAAGTTTGATAGAAAAAGCTCTCAAAAATACACATCAAACAGTTATTGAAGTGGCTGATATTTACAAAAATGCAACTAACTGCTTGTATTTAGGTCGAGGTTTCAACTTCCCTACGGCTTTGGAAGGAGCTTTAAAACTGAAAGAAATTTCGTATATTCATGCTGAAGGATACCCTGCTGCCGAAATGAAACACGGACCTATTGCATTAATTGACGAAAATATGCCTGTAATTTTCATTGCTCCATTAAAAGGACATTATGATAAAATCGTGTCAAATGCACAAGAAATCAAATCTCGAAAAGGAAAAATTATAGCCGTAGTAACTGAGGGTGATACACAAATGGCTTCTATCGCTGACCACGTGATTGAAATCCCCGAAGTACACGAAGCATTATCTCCTATTTTGACTTCTATTCCGTTGCAGCTACTTTCGTACTACATCGCTATCAAACGAGGATGTAACGTAGACCAACCACGAAATTTAGCAAAATCCGTAACAGTAGAATAACAAATATTAATCAAAACAATGGGAAAATCAGTAGTTAATTCATTTAATTACTGATTTCTTTTTTAATCACAAAATATGAAAGAGAAAAAACTGCGATATCACAAACGCATTGCTACGGCTCTTTTTTTGCTAATGACAATGCTGTACATTGCGATGGTTATTTTACAAAAACAGCTTCCTCAGTACGCCGTTTGGGGCTATATTAAAGCCTTTGCCGAAGCTGCTATGGTAGGGGCTTTGGCAGATTGGTTTGCTGTTACTGCTTTATTTAATAAACCTATGGGACTTCCTATTCCACATACAAATCTTATCGAAAATAGGAAAAAAGATATAGGTGATAATTTAGGAACATTCGTGGTTGATAACTTTTTAAAGCCTGAAAGCATCCGTCCGTATGTGGAAAACATTAACCTCGCTCACCCATTAGCTAATTGGCTATATAAAGAACATAAAATAAATATCTTAGCAACAGAAATTGAAGTAAAACTTCAAGAAATTCTCAAAAATACTGACGATAATAAAATAATTCTTTTTATTAGCGAAAAAAGTGAATCTTTACTTGAAGAAGTAAACATTAATATATTGATAAGCAACTCATTAGAATATATAATAAAAGAAGATGAACATCAAAAAATCCTCACCTTCATTTTTGAGAGAATAAAACATTATATTATCGAAAATAAAGACTTTATTCATAAACGTATTTCACAGGAAAGTGCCTTCTTCATTCCGAATTTCGTAGACAAAATTCTCGCTGAAAAAATCACTACTGGACTGGCTAATTACATGGATGAAGTGGCACATGACCACAACCACTCAGTTCGTAACGAAATCGAAAACCAGCTATTTGTTTTTGCAAAAGAAGTAAAAACAGCTCCGCATTGGAACGAAAAATTCAATAAGATAAAAGATGCTGTTTTATCCAATAACAATATCCAAAAGTACGCTGAAAGTATTTGGCTTTACATTAAAAATTTCCTAACCGATGACCTATCCAAACCTATGAATGAATCTTTTTTAAAGAGCTATTTCAAAAAATCAGTATTAGAGTTTGCATCTCAATTACAGACCGATACACAATTACAAAACCGCCTAAATACTTGGGTACAAAAAACTGTCTATCAGTTTATTTTAAAAAACAGAAACGAAGTAGGACAACTCATCAGTCAAACTGTAGGTAGCTGGCAAGGACGTGAACTGAGCGAAAAATTGGAACTCGAAGTGGGCAAAGACCTCCAATTTATCCGCATTAACGGAACGCTGGTAGGTGGTCTTGTAGGGCTACTCATTTACGTGATTACGCTACTTTTTTAAACACAAACTATTGTAAATAAATCATATAAAATAAATTATCTCAAAATGATTTTATTATTTTTTATTTCAATATAAGGCAAAGTATTTTATAAAAATGATGATGTAACTATACTGTAAACATTTTTTTGTTTTTTTCCATATAAATTCACAAATCGTTTTTATATTTGCACTCAGAAATTTGTAGTAAAAACACATTTTTCTCTCATAATAAAACTATACTAACTTATTGATTTTAAAAAATTTGCATAGATTCAATGGAAAATAAAAAGCACATCGTAGTAGTCGGAGGAGGATTTGCTGGTTTGCAACTCATCAAAGAATTGGATAAGCTGGGAAAATTCCGTGTTACATTAGTCGATATGAATAATTATAACTTCTTCCCTCCTCTACTTTACCAAGTAGCTGCAGGATTTATGGAGCCTTCGGCAATTTCTTATCCTTATCGAAAAATCCTACGTTCGCGTGAAAATATTCGTTTTAGAATGGGTGAACTCAAAGAAGTTATCCCTTCTGAAAACAAACTAATTCTGAGTAATGGCGAACTTTCATACGATATTTTGGTAATGGCAACAGGAGCTGAAACTAACTTTTTTGGTAACGAAAACGTGGCTGAAAAAGCAATGCCTATGAAAACCATCAGTGATGCTTTAATGTTGCGAAATTTAGTGTACACACGCCTTGAAAGAGCCACTCGCACAACCAATAAAGAACAACGCAAAAAATTATTATCATTTGCCATTGCAGGTGCGGGACCTACGGGAGTGGAACTTTCAGGAATTTTTGCCGAAATGAGGCAAAACATTATGAAAAAAGATTATCCTGAACTTGCTCACGAGGATTTGGGCGATATTTATCTCATTGATGGACAAAAGACTGTTCTTGCTCCAATGTCCGAAAAAGCTCAAAAATACACCGAAAAATCACTTTTATCAATGGGTGTAATACTAAAACTTAACGTTTTCGTAAAGGATTTCATTAATGATGAAGTACATCTATCGGACGGAACTATTCTGGAAGCTCGAAATCTAATTTTGGCAGCAGGAGTTTCCGCAAAATCTTTCAAAGGAATTGATGATGAATCTATTATAAGTAGAGGAAAACGATTAAAAACCAATGCCTTTAACAAAATAGAACAATTTGAAAATATTTATGCCATTGGTGATTCTTCTATTATGACTACTGACCCTAACTTTCCACAAGGACATCCTCAGTTAGCTCAAGTAGCCATACAACAAGCATTGAATTTGGGTAAAAATTTCAATAATGACTTCAATAATCCTACACCTTTTACTTACATAGATAGAGGTTCAATGGCTATCATTGGGCGTAATAAAGCCGTTGCCGACCTTTCCCAAAAAGTATTCATAAAAGGATTTTTCGCTTGGTTTATCTGGGTTTTTGTTCACATTATGTCACTGGTTAACTTCCGTAACAGACTAAAAGCATTTTATAACTGGTTAGGATATTACATCAGTAAAGACCAATCTTATCGAATGATTCTAAAACCAAACAATAAAAAAGCACAAGGGTAAAAAATTTGTCCGAAAATAATTTTATAAAAACTGAAATTACTTTCGGACAAATTTGTTCATATTATTTTTAGTATCCTATTTCCTCTACGATTTCAAGTCCGTAGCCTGACATCCCTACATAGTGTGATTGTTTTGAATTTGTCAATAAACGCAGTTTGCGGATATTCAAATCGTGCAGAATTTGAGCCCCCATTCCAATATCTTTGGTGTCGGCTACTGGTGCTGGAATATTGCTACCATTTTGTTTTTCTTTGATTTCGGTGATGCGTTTCAAAAGATTTTGCGAATAACCTTCTTTATTGATAACGATGACAGCTCCCTTGCCTTCTTCGTTGATTTTCTTGAAGATACGCTCTAACGGATTATCAACCTCACTGACCAAAACCTCCAAAATATCATTGCTGATAAATGAAGCGTGTACTCGGGTTAAAATCGCCTCATCGGATTCCCAAGTGCCTTTGGTAAATGCCAAATGTATTTGCTTGTTTGTAGTTTGTTCGTAGGCACGCAAACGAAATTCTCCGTAAGGTGTTTGCAAATGAAAATCTTCCTTTTTTACGATGAGCGTGTCTTTTCGCATACGATACGCCACCAAATCTTCGATAGAAATCAGCTTCAAATCGAATTTTTTTGCAACTTCCACCAATTGTGGCAAACGTGCCATTGTTCCGTCTTCGTTAAGAATTTCGACTAAAATCCCAGCAGGTTGCATTCCAGCAAGTCGTGCCAAATCGATGGCAGCTTCAGTATGTCCTGTTCGGCGAAGTACGCCTCCTTCTTTGGCTCGAAGTGGAAAAATATGCCCTGGGCGACCCAAATCAAAAGGTTTTGTTTCAGGATTAACCAATGACAGAATCGTTTTAGCTCGGTCGTGGGTTGAAATTCCTGTGGTACAGCCGTGTCCCTTCAAATCCACCGATACGGTAAACTGGGTTTCGTGTAACACCGTGTTATTCTGCACCATCATCGGAAGGTCTAACTCCTCGCAACGCTTTTCGGTCAGCGGAGCACATACCAAGCCCCGTCCGTGCGTTACCATAAAGTTAATCATTTCAGGAGTAGCCATTTCCGCCGCAGCGATGAAATCTCCTTCATTTTCACGGTCTTCATCGTCTACCACAATGATAACTTTTCCTTTTTTTATATCTTCAATAGCTTCTTCTATTGTATTTAGCTGTATTTTATTCATTTATTTAAAATTTGAGGGCAAAGATAATTATTAAACTGAAAATAAGAAATGACATCAGAAAAGTTTTAATAAAAAATAGTTTTCTTTCATATTCCTCAAAATGCTTTTCTATTCCAAAAAATTAGGAATTTCCACAGGAATATTTCCTTTTTCTACCGAAATTTGAGAAAGTTCCGTAATGCACGACCACAAAGCTCCATCATATACATTTTGGTCAAGCGGAAGTCCATTTTTCAGGCAATATACCAAACGATAATCCATAATGATATCCATTGGTTTTTGTTCGGGAAGCAATTTGCGTAAATAAGCCGTTTCTTTCACATAACTATGTTCATTTTGTTGTAAATAGGCTGTTACTTCATCGGGGGATAACTGTGGAGATTCTTTCCTATCAAAATAAATCTGAGGCGTAGGATATTTTTGAACAAACCCCTCTGTACCACTTAATAAAAAAATACGCGAATAAGGACGCGGACTAGTGGCATCGTGTTGCAATAATATAGTTTTACCTTGTTGGGTTCGTATTAAAGTTGAATTTATATCTCCCATATATTCGGCTTGAGCTTGAGGAGAATTTTTACCAAAATTAGCTTCAGCATAGCGTTTCATTCCTACCGAAAGCGAAGACATCGACACCAACCGCACCAAATCATCTCCTCGTAATATATTCATTGCTTGGCAGATAGGAGCTATTCCGTGTGTAGGATATGGATTTCCATTATGGGATTGACTGTATTTCATTCGCCATTGACCTCGCAACGTATCACGCTCATTTTGTTGAAAATTTAGCCGACGTAAATCATGTATATATGCTCCTTCACCGTGAACAATTTCTCCTAATAATCCTTTTCGAGCCATTTCTATGGTCATTAGCTCAAAATTGTCATAACACGTATTTTCGAGCATCATACAATGCCGTTGAGTGGCTTCGGCTGTTTTTACAATACGTTTGCAATCGGCTATGGTCATCGCTAATGGCACTTCTACGGCTACGTGTTTTCCTTGTTGCATTGCGTAAATAGCCATTTCAGTATGCAATTCCCAAGGTGTGGAAATATAAACGAGGTCTATATTAGGCATTTGGCAAAGTTTTCTCCAATCATTCATTTCAGTAAAAAATATAGGAGGAACTGTTTGTTTTTCAGTTATTTGCTTTGCTTTTTCGATATATTCGGGATATATATCACTTACTGCTCCTACACACACATCTAAGTGCATGTACCGCTTAAGTGCTTCAATACCACGAATCCCTACACCTATAAACCCTACACATAAATTCAAAATAGGAGCTGCTCTTAAATCAAATACGTTTTTCATTTTAATCTTAATTTTTATGATGTAACG
>JAUNHN010000036.1:0-2364 GCA_030523915.1 Capnocytophaga sp.
GACCAATCACATAAAGATATTGACCCGCAAAAATCAATTTGGGAGAATTTCTCTGACGGGCAAGACCTAATACTTATGGGAGGGCATCAGGTAAATTCCAGAGCATATTTGAGTCGTTTTAATTTCAGTGGTAGCGACCAAAATAAGAAAGTGGAAACACTCTCAGGAGGGGAGCGTAATCGATTGCATTTGGCGATGACTCTCAAAGAAGAAGGGAATGTTTTACTACTCGACGAGCCAACTAACGACCTTGATGTAAATACATTACGAGCCTTAGAGGAAGGTTTAGAGAACTTTGCGGGTTGTGCCGTAGTGATTTCTCACGATAGATGGTTTTTAGATAGAGTTTGTACACATATTTTGGCATTTGAAGGAGACTCTCAGGTATATTTCTTTGAAGGTAGTTTTTCTGAATATGAAGAAAATAAACGTAAAAGACTTGGAAAAGAAGTTACCCCAACACGAATTAAATATAAAAAATTAGTCAGGTAACTAAAATTATACTTTAAAAAACCTTTCAAGATGTATGTTTTGAAAGGTTTTTTTATTTATATAGCTATTTTATTTTGAAAAATAACTCAATATAAATAAATTTTATGTTGAGGAATTAAAAAAATAGTTTGAGGAGTGTTTCCTCAATATTGATTATTATAAAAACTATATTGAGGAGTATTTCCTCAACATTGAGGAAATAAAAAAATAAGTTGAGGAAACTCTCCTCAACTTTGAGGATTTTTAATTTTATATTGAGGATTTTTAAAGTAACATTTATTATTATAAAAAATATATTGAGGAAATAAATAAAAAATTTGATTAATAAATCCTCAATTTTTTATATATAAATTGTATATATATTTTTTTTGTCAGGCTGAGCGAAGTCGAAGCCCATAAAATATAAAGCTTCGACTTTGCTCAGCCTGACATTTAAAGTCATTATATTTTTTATGTAATTACTTATATTTTATATATGTGTTACATTATTTATTTATCTAAATAAAAAAAATGTTTAAAAATGAAAAAAAATAATATAAAAAGTTTGTATGTTAAATATTTTTTATATCTTTGTCCAAAGAAAATTTTAAATAAAGGTTTAATTTAAAAACTAAAACGACTATGGCTAAAGTAAGAAAAAGTTTTGCGGAACTTGTATCGCAAGGTAATTTGATGAATTCTGGATTAAAAAATAATTTGACAGAAGTATCGAAAAGAGGATTAGCCTCTGATTTTATTGAAGAATTAGAAAAACTATTAGCAGAAGCTGTTGAAGAAAATAATCAGCAAGAGAAATTAAAAGCAGAACTTAAAAGTAAAACACAATCTTTTAATGAAATTGTTGAAAAAATTCAAACGAAAATGAGCGAAGCTAAAAAGGTTGTAAAACTATCGATTAATCAATCTCTTTGGAAGGAATTTGGAATTAATGATAAAAGATAGTTAATTGCTGGGAAGGGAAAGTATAAATAAAAATTAGGTTTTTTGTATAGATAGTACTCTTGTATTAAATTTTTAATGCAAGAGTACGCTTTTTTTTACTATTTGTAAGTAATATTTTGTAGAGAGAAACTATTTTTGGCTATTCAGACTAATAATTCTCAAGGGCTTTTTTTAGTATGGCAATCATTCTTAGACGAAATCGGAGAGGATAGAGTACTTTTATTGAACTTCCAAAGCCTAAGAAAAGCCGCTCCAACTCAAAGTTATGCCGCACTTTAATTCGGAAAACTGTGCCATCTTCCTGCTCTTCTAAAATTTGTTGCGAATGATGAAAGGGTTTTGTCTTTACGTAATTTGCATTACTTTTATCTACAAAGAAATCAATATTTTCTATTGAGTTACCTTCAGAAACGGTTACTCCTATTATATCTTTGAAGTATTCATCAGCATTAATGTTTTTGTCAATATAAGGAATATCAATGACTTGTATTCCTTCTATTCGGTCAAGAGCAAGTGTAAGTAATGAAGTTTTATGGAAACAAATTACAAACCACCGATTGTTAAATTCTTTTAAAAATTGAGGATGTACATCTAAAATGCTTTCTTGTCGAGCTTTAAAAGATTTGTAATGAATTTGCAATGCTTTTCTTTGTTGAATCGCTTTGTAAATGGAATCAATATATTCCAATCCTCGTAATGATTCGTTTTTATCTAAATGAATGATAGGCTTCACGCTATCTGTCTGAAAAACAGAATCTTCTAATCGGTGGATTACTCCATTCATATCTTTGAAGAAGGAAAAATCCTTGAATTCTTTTAATAGTTGTATGGCTTCATTCATTAGTCGTACATCGTTCTGGGAAACAGGATGGTTTTTGATGCTATAATTAGGGTCGGCATATCGATAATATTTTCCGTCAAATACTTCAA